>NZ_MUFN01000011.1:0-130750 GCF_001996205.1 Salinivibrio sp. IB574
CCCGAGTTCGCCTCTTAGCGCTATGTATTCACGCTAAGATACCTGCTTATGCAGGTGGGTTTCCCCATTCGGAAATCCCAGACTCAAATGGCTTTTACTGCCTTATCTGGGCTTATCGCAAGTTAATACGTCCTTCATCGCCTCTGACTGCCAAGGCATCCACCGTCTACGCTTAATCACTTAACCATACAACCCCAAGAGGTCTTTTTGCTCGATCTTTCTCTTTTATACGGCCTCTTGCTCACCGTTTGCTTGGTCACGTAACACGTTACGCTCCCAGCGACAAACGCCTCGCGCGAGATTGTCTAAAAAAGAAATCTGCGTCGCAAAACCACTGAGTGTTGAATCATCAACTAATTAAGGTTTTGTTTTTGCCGGACTCAAAATAGAGACTTTGCTTATCACTAAGACAAAGCCCAAGCACACTTGATTGTGTGAGTGACATTTCTGTCACTGATTGAGAACTTTACTGTCATTNAACGCCTCGCGCGAGATTGTCTAAAAAAGAAATCTGCGTCGCAAAACCACTGAGTGTTGAATCATCAACTAATTAAGGTTTTGTTTTTGCCGGACTCAAAATAGAGACTTTGCTTATCACTAAGACAAAGCCCAAGCACACTTGATTGTGTGAGTGACATTTCTGTCACTGATTGAGAACTTTACTGTCATTCTTTAAAGAATGACTTGTCAGCTTTCCAGATTGTTAAAGAGCATGTGAATCTATCAAGACGATAATCCACTTTTTAAAAACACTTGTTATAAATGTGCTTAAAAAGTGGTGGAGCTAAGCAGGATCGAACTGCTGACCTCCTGCGTGCAAAGCAGGCGCTCTCCCAGCTGAGCTATAGCCCCATCATGAATTCCTTAGATGCTGGTGCCAATTTCTTTTGAAGCAAGGCGAGGCATTTCGACGCTTAGTAAACTAAACGAGTAAGGCATCAACGCCGCATCAGGAGAAATTGGTGGGTCTGAGTGGACTTGCAATCTGTGTGAACACTCGCAAGAATAGCGTCAGTAAGGAGGTGATCCAGCCCCAGGTTCCCCTAGGGCTACCTTGTTACGACTTCACCCCAGTCATGAACCACACCGTGGTAAACGCCCTCCCGAAGGTTAAGCTATCTACTTCTGGTGCAGCCCACTCCCATGGTGTGACGGGCGGTGTGTACAAGGCCCGGGAACGTATTCACCGCAGCATTCTGATCTGCGATTACTAGCGATTCCGACTTCATGGAGTCGAGTTGCAGACTCCAATCCGGACTACGACAAACTTTAAGGGATTCGCTTAACATCGCTGTCTCGCTGCCCTCTGTATCYGCCATTGTAGCACGTGTGTAGCCCTACTCGTAAGGGCCATGATGACTTGACGTCGTCCCCACCTTCCTCCGGTTTATCACCGGCAGTCTCCCTGGAGTTCCCRMCATTAYKYGCTGGCAAACAAGGATAAGGGTTGCGCTCGTTGCGGGACTTAACCCAACATTTCACAACACGAGCTGACGACAGCCATGCAGCACCTGTCTCAGCGCTCCCGAAGGCACTCCTCTATCTCTAAAGGATTCGCTGGATGTCAAGAGTAGGTAAGGTTCTTCGCGTTGCATCGAATTAAACCACATGCTCCACCGCTTGTGCGGGCCCCCGTCAATTCATTTGAGTTTTAACCTTGCGGCCGTACTCCCCAGGCGGTCTACTTAATGCGTTAGCTCCGAAAGCCAAAGTCTTAAACCTCAGCCTCCAAGTAGACATCGTTTACGGCGTGGACTACCAGGGTATCTAATCCTGTTTGCTACCCACGCTTTCGCATCTGAGCGTCAGTCTTTGTCCAGGGGGCCGCCTTCGCCACTGGTATTCCTTCAGATCTCTACGCATTTCACCGCTACACCTGAAATTCTACCCCCCTCTACAAGACTCTAGCCTGCCAGTTTCAAATGCGGTTCCGAGGTTGAGCCCCGGGCTTTCACATCTGACTTAACAAACCGCCTGCATGCGCTTTACGCCCAGTAATTCCGATTAACGCTCGCACCCTCCGTATTACCGCGGCTGCTGGCACGGAGTTAGCCGGTGCTTCTTCTGCAGCTAACGTCAAGCAATGCACGTATTAAGTACACTACCTTCCTCACTGCTGAAAGTGCTTTACAACCCGAAGGCCTTCTTCACACACGCGGCATGGCTGCATCAGGGTCTCCCCCATTGTGCAATATTCCCCACTGCTGCCTCCCGTAGGAGTCTGGGCCGTGTCTCAGTCCCAGTGTGGCTGATCATCCTCTCAAACCAGCTAAGGATCGTCGCCTTGGTAAGCCRTTACCTTACCAACTAGCTAATCCTAACTGGGCCCATCCCRACGYGATAGCTTACATGTAGAGGCCACCTTTGGTCCGTAGACATTATGCGGTATTAGCCGTCGTTTCCAACGGTTATCCCCCTCGTCAGGGCAGGTTCCCAGCCGTTACTCACCCGTCCGCCGCTCGACGTCCAGTAAATCCACCGAAGCTTCAATACTGCCGTTTCCGCTCGACTTGCATGTGTTAGGCCTGCCGCCAGCGTTCAATCTGAGCCATGATCAAACTCTTCAATTAAAGTTTTTTNACGTCCAGTAAATCCACCGAAGCTTCAATACTGCCGTTTCCGCTCGACTTGCATGTGTTAGGCCTGCCGCCAGCGTTCAATCTGAGCCATGATCAAACTCTTCAATTAAAGTTTTTTCGAAACCGAAGTTTCAGCTCAATGAATACTGATTACTGTTTATCTCCGAAGAGAAAAACGAATTGACTGTGCCGAACAACTRTAAAAGTTGTCGTTTGGTCACTCAGTTCATCGAATAAATCTTTTTGTCTATTCTCAACGAGTGCCCACACAGATTGCATAGGTCAAATTGTTAAAGAGCGTCGCTCAATTTTGAGCGGGAGTGGCATTTTACGCCACAGAGGCAGTGAGTCAAGCTTTTTGTTTACTTGGCTTTGCTGCCGTTTGTTAGCGCGGTTTGCCGTGCCAACGAGGAGCGCATTATAGAGAGGTATTTTTGTGACGCAAGGGGTTTTTAAATAAAAAAATACCGACCGAGCAAAAAACACACAAAAGGGTGCATTAAAGGGGCTGGGTTTAACCATGGCGATGGATAGAAGCGGTAAAATAAAAGGTTAACGACTGGGAAATCCCTCGGCTATCTTTCCAACTTACAATGACTTCCAACTGTTTAGCATAAGGGCCTGTCTCCCCCATCAAGGTTTTTGTGGTTTTCGCTTCTAGTTGGTAAGGCGTCTCTTTGGTTTCAATCAAGCACCCGGCAATATTTGAAAGCCCAATCATTTCTCCATTGTTTGCTGAGCATGGTGTATCAGTGTTGATGCGCTGCCAAAGGGCGAGTTGATCACTGGCAATATGCATGGCTCCTTCGGCTAGCCGAGCATTATATTGCCGAGCTTCAATCTCTGCGGTGAGGCTATACAGCCCTAACCCCGTGACAGAAACCAGCACCAGCGCGATCATTATCTCTAAAAATGAAAAGCCAGATTGAGACTTCATCGCCTTTACCCTCCACTGGGTGGTGTTAGGTTGTAATAGCTATTGGGTAAGGGCCTTAACTGTCCGAGCCCCTCAAAACTAGCACGCTTATTACCATCATCATAATTAGCAACCAACGAGCCATTTATGACTGTATTTCCACCGGGCACATCAATAATAAATGCACCATTGGTTTTAAAACTACCATGAAACCAAAATGGGACTCGGCTTGCTTGCTCAGGTTCTCGCACATTGGTTGTAATATGCTGGCAAAGCTCACTTATCGACGCATTACTATGGCTACATGATAGCTGCTTGCCCTGTCCTACCGTCATTCCCCACTGTTTTGCAAATTCATTGGCCTGAATAGTGGGATTAAACTGATACACTGCGCCGTTAAAGGGATCTATCGTACCACGAAGTGCCATGATGCCATCTTGCACAACCAATAGGATGGGCGGGCTACTCGGCAAACTCTTTTCCCCTCCACGGCTTAAATCACAAGGCCCATCAACCCAGACTTTAACGTTAAGTTGTCCGTTCCCCTGTTCCATCGCGTTGTAGACCGCTTCATAACATTTCGATGCATCGCCATGCGTTTCAACGATGGTTCCGCCTTTTTCCTCAAACTGCTGTTTGGCAAGCCGCCACTGTGAACGCGGGACACCAAAAAAGTCTTGGAAAAGATCCATCTCCTCCACATTGGTTTGTACATCTTTTTTGAGCAGCTTCCTTGTCTCATCGCGGTTATCAGCTACTTTGTAATCGAGCACCTCAGTTTTATACTCAGGTGCACATTCATCTCCTCCTCCTAAGTGGACGGAGAATGTGTTTTGGCTTTTTTCCTCTTCGTTCTCCGGCACACCTTCACTTGGTTTTCGCGGGCTAATCCTCACATCACCACCAGCAATAATGGACTGACATTCATAGCGTCCATCGTCACGTTTTTTGCCCTTCGCCGGCCGCCACTTATTCGCTCCATAAAATAACGCCGAACCTGACGTGACAAACGCCGCCGCGCGACCGCCTCCCGCGCCTTGCAAGGTGACTCCAACCTGCTGCTGATGTGAGTGACTACTTAGCCGCCACAACGAGGGATTGTTTGGCCAAGGCGCTAGCTCTAATCGACTTCCAGCCACACCTTGGCACTCTGATAATTGAGTCAGCCCTTTGGCCGCATCACCGGATGAGAGATCGAGGCCCTCTTGATAAATTTTCGCCACCGCACAATCTAACCCCGCCCAAGCCCGAGAGAGGTACTCTTGGGTTTTAATTCGTGCCTGCGCCTGCTGGATATCATTGATCGCACGCTGACTCACACCAAACACCATCAACAGTGCAATCAAAGCAATACTGGCTACCACGACGAGCGTTGCAATACCGGTTTGTGTCTTCCTCATAACTGCCTCATTGTATTGCGTAATACCAGAGTGCGAGATAGGGTTTCTTGCGTGTGTGGGGCCTCTTTTAACGCGGCAGATAAGGTGATGGTTAGGGCCGTGACGGTGCGATGGTTAGACGTGCTCACTTCTTTGCGCTCAAAAGTCAGGTTATCAATTACAATGTTGCGTGAAGAGATATCTCGCCAGTAACCGGACTGACACGTCCAGTTGGATGTATTGTCGTGGTTCTCGTAGATTTCTACAGCCTGATTATCAGCATCAAACCGAAAGCCTTTGACATCATCTTTTCCTGCATCCAACTGAGGAACGACGCCCGCCTGTTGGTAGGCAAACCGAATGCATTGCCCCTGATTGTTGCTGCCAGTGTCGTCAATCAAAATCAGATGCTTATCTACTTGGAACGCTGCTGTCTCACCACACTGATAACACAATCCAGCTCGACGAATATCAGACTCCATCATGGTCAGTAAGCGGCTTAGATCAAGGGACAAGTTAGTCTTCGCATCAAGACGGGTTTGAGTCACACTGGCAGACGTCATCATCGACAATGCCGCCAACATGACCATCAGGCTAACCGATAAACCGATCAGCAGTTCGAGCAAACCATACCCCCACTGATTAACTACTCGCATCGTTTTCGTCCTCAGTGCGGCAAGTCGTGTTGTCTTTATTTTTGCAATGGCTAAAACCAAGGTACTGACGGATTTGCACGATATAGTCTGGCTGTTGGCTCTTTGCGGTGCTTAATCCCAGTGTGAGGTTGAGGTTCGGCCGCTGGGTGCGAAAGTCAATCGTGAATAAATCGCCGTCAGGTTGTACTTGCCACTTTTCTTTAACTTTCTGTTTTAGCGTGACCTGTTTATCTAGCCTCACCATCAAGGCTTGGGTTTGGTGACAGTCGAGAGACGTTGGCTGTCGGCCTGCTGATGTTCGGGCTGTGGACACTGGCTCTGCTTTGGCAACAATGCAATCCACCCCATCCTCACTCACGAAGCTGACAACATACGGACGACTTTCTTTAACGGCTCGGCTTTGAGCCAATTGAAACAAACTGGTGAGTGCCGCACTGTCATTGGCAATTAACGTCGCTTGGCGCGCTTTTTGAAAGTTGGGAAACGCAATGCTGCAAGTGATCGCCAGCACAGCAAGCGCGATTAGTGACTCAATTAAAGTAAAGCCATGAGAAAGCCGCTTCAGATGAGGGATAAAACGCATACTGCCTCCCAAGTTAATCGCCCACCGATTGATGATGAGAGTACCACTGCCCTAGGCTGGATGACGTTTTAGTGACAGAGTCTTCGAGAGGCTAACAAAAATGAGCTTTAACAGTATCTCACGCTTACAAAAAGGCGTGACATTAGTCGAGTTACTGTTTGGGGTAGCCATTATTGCTACGTTGGTAGGCATCGCGTTACCCGCTTATTCTCATTACAAACAGCAACAAGAAAGGCAACATGCAAAGCGTAATCTGGTTCAGCTGCAAGGGTGGATAGAAGATCATTTTATTACCCATCAATCCTTTCCTAACTCCAGCGACCAAACTGAGTTAAAAGATAAGCTGTGCGAAAACTGTCAGCTATCTGAACGCTACAACTTTGCAGTCCATGGGCAAACGAAAAGCTATTATGTCACTGCTACGCCACGTCAGGAAAGCGCGCAAAACAACGACCCCTGTGGGGTATTGACCTTATACCCGAGCGGGCTAATTGCCGCGCAATCAAACCATAAAGACTGTCCGCTTCCCCATATACAGCGGCCGACGAAAGGATAAAAAAATAGCCAGCACAAGGCTGGCTATTCATTATCTTAGTGTTCTTTGGACACGTGGCACTTTTTACCCGGTAAGGTCATCGAAGAATTTCTTCACGCCATCGAAAAAGCCTTCTGATTTTGGCTTATGCTTTTTCGCTTCGCTTCCACTGAATGACTCTTCAAGCTCTTGTAAAAGCTCTTTTTGACGGCTACTCAATTTGACAGGGGTTTCCACCACCAGCTTACAAATAAGATCGCCCATACTACCGCCACGTACGGATTGTACGCCTTTACCGCGCATCCGGAACATGCGTCCCGTTTGCGTTTCGGCCGGCACTTTCAAGCTCACACGGCCATCCAACGTCGGGACTTCAACTTCGCCGCCGAGTGCGGCCATTGTGAAACTAACCGGCACTTCGCAGTACAGGTTATTGCCATCACGAGTAAAAATATGATGCTCGCGAATGTGTACTTGTACGTACAAATCACCCGCTGGGGCACCGTTTTCTCCGGCTTCACCTTCACCCGATAGGCGAATACGATCCCCTGTATCGACGCCAGCTGGAATTTTCACATTCAGGTGTTTGGTCTTTTTCACACGACCTTGACCATGACAGCTGTTACAAGGGTCTTTAATAATGGAGCCGCTACCATGACAGGTTGGACAGGTTTGCTGCACAGCAAAGAAACCTTGGCGCATTTGCACCTGACCAATACCATTACAGGTACCACAGGTTTGCTTTTGCGAGCCAGGTTTGGCACCGCTGCCATGACACGTATCACAGCCTACATAGGTCGGGACTTCGATCTCTTTGCTGACGCCACGGACCGCCTCTTCAAGCGTTAGCTCCATGTTATAGCGCAGATCGGCACCACGTTGCGCGCGTTGCTGACCACCGCGACGCCCTCCGCCGAATATATCGCCGAATACGTCACCAAAAATATCGCTAAAGTCAGCGCCACCGCCGAAACCACCGCCGCCGAAGCCGCCGCCACCCATACCGCCTTGTTCAAAGGCTGCGTGGCCATATTGATCATAGGCAGCGCGTTTTTGTGGGTCGGTCAGCACTTCGTACGCCAGCTTAATTTCTTTGAACTGGTCAGCGGCATCTTCGCCTTTATTACGGTCTGGGTGATATTTCATCGCCAGCCGCTTATAGGCTTTTTTAATATCGCGCTCGCTCGCATCGCGGCTTAGACCGAGCACTTCATATAAATCTCTTTTTGACATGGTCTGACTGCACCTGTTTACGTCAACAAAACAAAGACGTTCAAATCACGGTTTGATAAAACGACGGGCGAAGGAGATTGCTCCCCTACGCCCGTGCTTACTAACGACAGCGCTTTCGCTTATTTCTTGTCGTCGTCTTTGACTTCTTCAAACTCAGCGTCAACAACGTCATCGTCTTGTTTCGCTGAATCTGCACCGGCGTCTTGTTGCGCCTGCTCAGCTTGTGCTTGCTGCTGAGCAATTTCCATCAGTTTTGATGAAGCCGCGACCAGTGCTTGTACTTTCGCATCGATGGCTTCTTTATCTTCGCCATTGCGCGCAGTTTCAAGCTCAGAGATCGCTGTTTCGATCTTCTCTTTGTCTTCTGCTGGCAGTTTGTCGCCGGCTTCTTCAACTTGCTTACGGGTGCCGTGAACCAGCTGATCCGCTTGGTTACGTGCAGTTGCGAGCTCTTCGAACTTCTTGTCCGCTTCTTTGTTCGCTTCTGCTTCTTGAACCATCTTCTCAACTTCTTCGTCACTCAAGCCGCCAGACGCTTGGATGGTGATTTTCTGCTCTTGACCCGTTTGCTTGTCTTTCGCAGACACGTTCAAGATACCATCAGCATCAAGATCGAAGGTCACTTCGATTTGTGGCACACCACGTGGCGCAGGCTGAATGCCTTCTAGGTTAAACTGACCCAGTGATTTGTTATGCATGGCTTGCTTACGCTCACCTTGAATCACGTGGATAGTCACCGCGCTTTGGTTGTCTTCCGCAGTCGAGAACACTTGGTTCGCTTTGGTTGGGATCGTGGTGTTCTTCTCGATGAGCTTAGTCATCACACCACCCATGGTTTCGATACCCAGTGACAGAGGCGTTACGTCAAGCAGTAGCACGTCTTTTACGTCGCCTGCCAGTACACCACCTTGCACTGCCGCACCAACAGCAACCGCTTCATCAGGGTTCACGTCTTTACGTGGGTCTTTACCGAAGTACTCAGCAACTTTCGCCTGTACCATTGGCATACGGGTTTGACCACCTACCAAGATGACATCAGTGATTTCATCAACAGACAGCTCTGCGTCTGCCAGAGCAACTTTCATTGGCTCAAGAGAACGTTGAACCAAATCTTCAACCAAAGACTCAAGCTTGGCGCGCGTTACCTTGATGTTCATGTGCTTAGGACCAGTAGCATCCGCAGTCACATAAGGCAGGTTCACGTCAGTTTGCTGTGCAGAAGAGAGCTCGATTTTCGCTTTTTCTGCCGCTTCTTTCAGACGTTGCATCGCCAATGGGTCTTGACGCAAGTCGATGCCTTGCTCTTTCTTAAACTCGTCGACCAAGTAAGTGATCAGACGGTTATCAAAGTCTTCACCACCTAGGTGCGTGTCACCGTTAGTCGCCAGTACTTCGAACGTTTGCTCGCCATCTACTTCATCGATTTCGATGATAGAGATATCGAAGGTACCACCACCCAAGTCATAAACTGCGATAGTGCGGTCGCCGCCTTTCTTGTCTAGACCATAGGCCAGTGCGGCTGCAGTTGGCTCGTTGATGATACGCTTAACTTCTAGACCTGCGATACGACCAGCATCCTTAGTTGCTTGACGCTGAGAGTCGTTAAAGTAAGCAGGTACTGTGATAACCGCGCCAGTCACTTCCTCACCGAGGAAGTCTTCAGCGGTTTTCTTCATTTTCTTCAGAACCTCAGCAGAGACCTGAGGTGCAGCCATTTTCTGGCCTTTCGCCTCAACCCACGCATCGCCATTGTCAGCTTTGACAATTTTGTATGGCATGATGCTGATGTCGCGCTGTACTTCTTCGTCTTCAAAACGACGACCGATCAAACGTTTGATCGCGAACAGGGTGTTTTCTGGGTTTGTCACCGCCTGACGCTTTGCAGGTTGACCGACTAGCGTTTCACCGTCTTGTGTATAAGCGATGATTGAAGGTGTTGTACGATCACCTTCTGCGTTTTCAATCACGCGTGCTTTTTCACCGTCTAGTACAGCGACACATGAGTTGGTTGTACCCAAGTCAATACCAATGATTTTACCCATCTGGTGCTCTCCGAAATTCGTTCTGTGGCTTTATTGCGTTACACCCTATGTGGGGGTAACCGTGAGAGGTTCAACCCCTCACCGCAAATTTTTATTTAACGCTGCAATCTAAATAAGGGCAGCATGCTTGTTTTCAAGGCCTGCGATAAAAAAAACCGCATTTTTTTAGGCCTTTTATATCGAGTGGCTGACAAAAAGGCCTGTATTTATTGACGTTTTCGACGTCGGCCTTATTACGCTTTTTCGTCAACGTTGCCTTGTGGTGCCTTAGATACCATCACCATCGCTGGGCGCACGACGCGACCATTTAGCTCGTAACCTTTTTGCATCACCATCATTACGGTGTTTGGCTCGTGCTCAGCGCTTTCTTGAATTGACATCGCTTGGTGCAGTTCAGGATTGAATGGCTGACCTTGCGGATCAATCGCGTTTAGGCCGAACTTTTCAACCGTATCAGTCATGGTTTTTAGGGTAAGCTCCACCCCTTCAACCATAGGCTTGATGGCTTCGTTTTCTTTATCCGCCATCTCGACAGCACGCTCCATGTTATCAATCACGGGCAACAGCTCACCGGCAAACTTCTCTAGTGCGAATTTACGCGCTTTATCGATTTCTTGCTCGGTGCGACGGCGCATATTGTCGACATCCGCACGGGCACGCAGCACGCTGTCTTGCTGCTCTTTCACTTTCGCTTCACTGGCTTCAAGTGCGGCTTCAAGCTCGGTAATACGTGCAATCATGGCCTCGGTCTCGGCGTCTTCGATATCCGCCGCACTACCGCTCACTTGTTGCTCAGTGGCCTGCTCTGCGTTTTTGGCTTCAGCAGCTTGCGCTTGTTTTACGGCTTCCTGCTCTTGCTTCACTTTCTGTTCTTCGCTCATGATCACTCCGACACAAATGGCATTGCCCAGCACGCCACTGGGACTATTCAACTTGATTGACGGGGTTATTATGGGGATGAATATTCACGATTCAACCATCAGGCCAACCCAAATCACGACAATCGCGAATTTGCCGCGTTATACTGGGCACAAATAGACACAGGATCCGCATTATGTCGACACCTTTTACACGCATTGCGCTTATCGGTAAGCCCCGTAATCCAGAGGCCGTGAACACACACATTAGCCTTTACCATTGGCTCACGGAGCGTGGCTATGAGGTGTGCATTGATACGCGTCTTAACGCTAACTTGGGGTTACCCGATGCGCATTACTTGGATCTTGTTACGATTGGTCAACACGCTGACTTGGCCATCGTGATCGGGGGCGACGGGAATATGCTGGGCGCAGCACGCGTGTTATCGCGCAGTGACATCAAGGTGATTGGGGTGAATCGGGGCAATTTAGGCTTTTTGACCGACTTAGATCCCGACGCCTTCGAAAACGCGCTTGAAGCCGTCTTAAACGGTGAATATATGGAAGAAGATCGGTTTTTACTCGAAACCGAGATCCACCGTCATGACCAAGTCAAAAGTCATAATGCCTCACTGAACGAAGCAGTGCTCCACCCAGGGCAAGTGGCGCATATGATTGAGTTTGAAGTTTACATTAACGAACAATTTGCCTTTTCTCAGCGCTCCGACGGGATCATTATTTCAACCCCCACCGGCTCCACGGCGTACAGTTTATCGGGAGGCGGCCCTATTCTCTCTCCGAGCCTAAACGCGATTTCACTGGTCCCTATGTTCCCTCACACCCTATCCAGTCGTCCGTTAGTCGTCGATGGCAACCGCCGCATTAAACTGCTGGTTTCGCCCGATAACCGCGGCACGCTGGAAGTCAGTTGCGACGGACAAGTCTCTCTTCCCGTGAACCCTGGCGACGAGGTGCACATTTATAAAAGTCCGGCCACGCTGAAGCTTATCCATCCCAAAGATTACAATTATTACAACACGTTACGCACCAAGCTAGGCTGGTCGTCGAAACTCTTCTAATCGCTTCCCTTGCCGTAAAAGGGCATAAAAGCAGGTTCGCCTGCTTTTTTTTGTGTGCAATTTTTGTGCGGAAACTCCCAGAAGGAACAATTCTTCTTTTTACATATTCACTGGATGTAAAAACAGTATATACTGTATCTATACACAGTTGTTTATAGATACAGGTGTTTTCCTATGTTAGCCGATATGACCATTCAAAACTTTGCCATCGTGAAATCCTTGGAGTTGGAGTTTAGTAAAGGAATGACGGCGATCACCGGAGAGACAGGTGCAGGTAAATCGATTTCTATCGATGCGCTCGGCCTTTGCCTAGGCGACCGCGCGGATGCCAATATGGTACGCCCCGGCGAAAAACGCGCAGAGATCACCGCCAGTTTTACCCTCGAACAAAACAGTGCGGCACGTCGTTGGTTGCAAGACAATGAGCTTGAAGACGGCGACGACTGTATTCTCCGTCGCGTGATTACCAAGGAAGGCCGCTCTCGTGCTTACATTAACGGCAACCCTGTTCCTGCCTCACAGCAAAAAGCCCTAGGACAACTACTGATTAATGTCCATGGCCAACACGCTCACCAACAACTGTTGCGCCCAGAACACCAGATCACCCTGCTCGACCAATATGCCGGACACCAATCACTACTCGATAAGATGGCGTCTCGCTACCAACGTTGGCGTCGTGCTAAAAACGAGTTAAAGGCACTGATCAAGAAAAAAGACGATCTCGATGCACAACAACAACTGCTGGAATATCAAGTCGGCGAATTGAACGAGCTGGCACTAGGCGAAGAGGAATACCAGCAGATTGAAGAAGAACACAAGCGCTTATCAAACAGCGGCGATATTGCGATGACAAGCCAAGCAGTCGTGGATTTGCTCAGTGATAGCGAAGACGCTAACGCGCTCAACCTTTTAAATGCCGCACAGCAACGCTTGGTTGAACTGGCCACACTGGACAGTCAATTTGAGCCCTTAGCCACGCTCATTGAAGAAGCGCGCATTCAAGCGCAAGAAGCGAGTCAAGAAGTGACCAGTTATCTCGACCGGTTAGACATGGATCCGCAACGCTTGCAATATCTTGATGCGCGTATGAGCACGATTATGAGCTTGTCACGCAAACATCATGTGCAACCCGAGGCGCTTTATCAAACGCACCAACAACTGATCCAAGAACTGGATAAATTAGCCCATAATGATGAGGCGATTGAGCAGCTCCAAGCCGACGTGGATGCGCATTTTGCCGCCTGTTTGGATACGGCAGAAAAACTCAGTAAAAGCCGACGTCGTTATGCCCGTGAGCTCAATAAACTGATCACGCAAAGCATGCACCAACTGAGCATGGAGCACGGTACCTTTGAAATCCAAGTCGAAAACAAAGCCGACACTCACCTAAGTCCCTTAGGGGGAGATGCGGTGGCCTTTTTGGTGTCAACCAACCCGGGTCAACCGCTGCAACCGCTCGCAAGGGTTGCCTCTGGCGGTGAGTTATCTCGGATTTCATTAGCCATTCAAGTGATCACCGCCCAAAAAGTGGAAACCCCGAGCCTGATCTTTGATGAAGTCGATGTAGGTATCAGTGGTCCAACAGCGGCGATTGTCGGTAAGTTACTCCGTCAATTGGGCCAATCGACCCAAGTAATGTGCGTAACACACTTACCACAAGTCGCCGGATGCGGGCATCAGCAAATGTTTGTCGCCAAACAAACAGAAAAAGGCACCACGACCACCCGTATGTATCCGTTGGCCCGCGAAGAACGCATCAATGAACTGGCACGCCTACTCGGCGGTAGCGAGATCACCGAACGCACGCTGGCCAATGCCGAAGACTTGCTGGTTGCCGCATAGCATGCGTCAACCCATGGCACTCACCGATTCGCGACACCTCACAAACCTGTGAGCGTGTCGCCTTTTTCTCTTTTTAGAGCGAACTTTTTTCGATTCTTCCCATCCAATCGCTAGTCGCGAGCAGGTTTTTTACATATATTCCGCGCTTGTTTATACTCATCCGCCTTTCGTCAGGGACGAAAAAGCCTGTATCCACGGAACGATTTGCGTGTGAGTGATATTATTTGCCATCAACGAGACAGTGAAGATGTTAACTATGGGTTGGACTAAAGCCGCCATTGCTGCCCTAATGGCAATTGCCATTACTGGCTGTTCTTACGCCGAGAAACTGGTTTATCGCGTCGATATCAATCAGGGCAATTACATCGAAGAAAAAGCCGTAGACTCACTTAAGTTTGGCATGACCAAAGAGCAGGTTAAGTTCTTACTCGGCCCTCCTATGCTGGTCGAATCTGGCTACCCAAACACGTGGTATTTTGTCCAATGGCAACAACCTGGTCACCAAGCGCCAACACAAAAAGATCTCGTGCTCTCTTTTGATGACAACAACCAGTTAGTCAAGGTCGATGGTGACTTCACGCCGGGTGAAAGCTTTTTCGAAGCCGTCCAATAATTCACGTTTCCGCGCGGTATCGCCACTGCGCGGAGCTCCTATGCCTTCGCGTTCATGGTAGTCTTAAGCTTTTACGCTTAGCTATCACACTATGAAACATATCTTCGAACACCATGGAAAACGCCTTGCTTACCAAGATGTTGGGCAAGGGCCTGTTCTGTTATTCGGCCATAGCTACCTGTGGGACAGTGCCATGTGGGCGCCTCAGGTTGAAGTGTTAAGTCGCCATTACCGTTGCATTGTGCCTGACTTGTGGGCCCACGGGGACTCAGACGATGCCCCCGAGCAGACACACTCGCTCGCTGATATTGCGGCAGACATGCTCGCACTGCTCGATCACCTCAACATTGAACAGGTCACGCTCATTGGTCTGTCCGTCGGCGGAATGTGGGGCGTTGAGTTTGCTCAGTTAGCGCCTTCGCGTTTGAAAGCATTGGTGTTAATGGACACCTTTGTCGGTCGCGAGCCCGAGGTAACGCACCAAAAATACATGGGAATGCTCACCACTATCGAGCAAGTCCAGCATGTCCCCGCGCCGCTTCTCGACGCCATCGTGCCACTGTTTTTCGCTCCCACCACGCTGGCACAGCAACCGCACTTCGTCGACGCTTTCCATCACTCGCTCCAGCAACTTGAAGGCGATCGCGCTAACGCCGTCGCTCGTATTGGCCGCCTTACCTTTGACCGTCGCGATCAAATCGATGCTCTCGCCAAATTAGCATTGCCCGTGCTGATTATGGTGGGGCAACACGATGTGGCTCGTCCGCCGCTTGAGAGCTATTTGATGCAAGATGAGATCACAGGCGCGGAGCTCACACTGATCCCAGAGGCAGGACACATTGCTAACCTTGAGCAACCAGAACGAGTTACCGAACGTTTGACGCATTTTTTACAACACGTCTATCGAGACTAATGCGTTAACAAGACAACTATCCGCGCTCTCTTGATACAAAAAAACGCCGAGAGTCGGCGTTTTTTCATGTTCGTTGCGAAAGCCGTTGACGGCGTTAAGAGCGCTTGCGCTGAGTATCCACGCGTCCACCCGTAACAGGATCCGCTTTTCCTTCTAGCTTCGCGCGTTCCGCTCGGCGTCGGCGAATTTCTTTGGGATCTGCCTGCAGTGGGCGATAAATCTCAATACGATCTCCATCACGCACTTGCGCATCCAGCTTCACGGTGCGGCTGAAGATGCCAACTTTATTGTTGTCTAAATCAATCTCTGGGTAAGCTTTAAGCACACCAGATTGGCGAATAATCTCTTCAACGGTCGATTGCGGTTTCACCACACAATTAAAAATCCGCTGCTCATTCGGCAATGCGTAGACCACCTCAACACGGAGTAGTGTTTCTTCACTCATAGATCGTTTTCGCTCGTTCAGTAAATGCTTTCACCATACTACTTGTTAGCTCGCTGAAGATACGACCAAACGCCACTTCAACTAATCGATTGGTAAACTCAAATTCAAGATCGAGCTCAATTTTACAGGCGTCGCTGGAAAGCGGTGTAAAACGCCAACCTCCGCTCAGCCGTTTAAATGGCCCATCGACCAATGTCATATCAATGCGCGTGTTTTCCACCAAGTAATTTTTGGTCGTAAAGGTTTTCTTAATGCCTGCCTTCGCCACGTCTAACGATGCCACCATGGTTGTGTCAGTGTGCTCAATCAAGCGTGTGCTCACACACCCAGGCAAAAACTGTGGATAGGCCTCAACATCATTCACCAAGGCAAACATTTGCTCAGCACTGTAAGGCACTAAAGCCGAGCGGATAATTTGCGGCATAAGGACTCCTTGCAAGTTAACCGCGAAATCATACCACCGCCTCATCTATTCACCAAAGCGTGCAGCCGCGTGTATCGACAAATACAGATGCGCTTCACTCAGGCTCGTGCGATAATCCTTTCATTCCTCAACACATAGCCTTTATAATGCGCCCACTATGGCTAAGAAAAACGCAAAGAACAAAGCAAGCAGTAACACCATCGCGCTGAATAAAAAAGCTCGCCATGAGTTCTTCATCGAAGATGACTTTGAAGCTGGGCTTGAGCTACAAGGCTGGGAAGTAAAATCTCTCCGTGCCGGTAAAGCCAATATCAGCGAAAGTTATGTGTTGCTGAACGTCAAAAAGCCAGAATCATGAAAAACGCAGCACGTTAATCGTTGACGCGGCAGATCAATATGTTAGACTCTGCCGTCCAAACTCTGGGGCTGATTCAGGATTCGACAGGATTGAGAAGGCCCGTGGAGCATGCCGAGGGGCGGTTGGCCTCGTAAAAAGCCGCAAAAAAATAGTCGCAAACGACGAAAACTACGCACTAGCAGCTTAATAACCTGTTGAGTGCCTATCCTCCCTAGCCTTCGCCTGTAGGACGGGGATCAAGGATAGTCAAAACCAAACAGGATCGCGTGGATGCTTTGACCCGAAAGCTGAAGCGTTAAATCTAAGTCGGGTATGTCTTTGTGTGGCGTGTTTGTCCGCAGCACACTGACGAGATTAAAGACAAACTAAGCATGTAGCGCCATTGGTTAGACTGATTCTGGACGCGGGTTCAACTCCCGCCAGCTCCACCACTTTTCTATAAGTTGTTGTTTTAGATAAAAGTTCCTTTGTTTCAAGTAGTTAAAAAGAGTATGTGTGATACAAAGCTGGCCTACAAAGGTGAAACTTTGCACATATATCGACGTAAAAACAGCAACATCTATTACTTTCAAAAGCGAGTTCCCAGCCATCTAGTCGAGCACTACGGCAGAAAGCTAATTCGCTTCTCCCTTAAGACCTCCGATAAGAAGCGGGCTAAGCAGCTAGCTGCAATCGAGGCTGGTCGTTTAGCTGAAGAGTTTGCAAGGCTTGACGGTCACTCCTTACCCGAGCGGAAAGTTGAGCTAGTCGATCTGCAAAACCTTGCAATTGAAGCGGCTAATCAATGGATTAAATATAAGAGAGACCATATGTTTACTAGTGGTGTCTCTTATGAATCTCTGCATCACGGTCTAGATGAAAGCCTATCCAGCATTCAAGAGCACGCAGAGAACATGCTGTACCATGAAGCAATGTTTGACGATAACCTCCGTGTGAAGCGTGTTTTTGAAGGAGCCTTGCCTGATAGAGCTTCCGACATATATAGCGGCCTAGAACCACAACAAAAAGCAAGAGTGTTCATCGAATTTGCTAAGCAATTGAGAGCTCAAACTCAAGGGCTTCACGCTTTGATATCTGGAGCGACACCAAGCATTACAGGTGTTGTAAAACCTATTCCAAAAATTGAGAAAGCCCCTACAATCGAGCGCGTTGCAGCTGAATTTCTTGAAAATAAAAAGACAGAAATGGCGGCTTCTGGTAAGCCTATGAGCAGCAAACTGGAGCAACGCTATCAGGTCTCTTTTGAGTGCTTAGTCGGTCTACTCGGTGGTGACACGCCTATCAGAGACGTATCTACAGCAGATATTCGCGAACTACGTGATGTATTGATAAGTACTCCATGCAACTCATCTAAGCTGAAGGAGACAAGAGCTCTAACAACACCTGAGCTTATTGCAGCTGTTAAGAATGGGCAGTTACAGCACTTAAAGAGCCTATCTGTAACCAGTATCAATCAGCGTCTAGAAGCTGTCTCTGCAATGTTCAAGTTCGCAGTGCAAGAGCGTTACGCAAGCTTTAACCCAGCAGAGAGCGTCAGGCTCAAGAAAGCAATAGCATATAAGGATGCTCGCTTGCCATACCCACCTGAAATGCTCAGCAAGCTGCTCCAGCTAACCAAAGGAACGGTACACTATTGGATTGTGCGTGTTGCTTTATGTTGTGGTCTACGTATGAACGAGATTGTTCAGCTACGACCATCAGACATCCGCCAACAAGAGGGAATCTGGTACATCTCCGTCAATGATGAGGACGGCAAAGCTCTGAAGACATACACCTCTGCCAGATCAGTTCCTATACCGGACGTATTGCTTAAACTTGGATTTATTGAATTTGTACGCTCTGTCTCGACGGAGACCATCTTCAATATCAAAAAGCCCAAGGGAGGCGGGTATCGCTCTGATATCTACAGCAAGAAGTTCAGGTACTTCACAAACATCCACGACCTAAGAGCCGACCGCGTTACTTTTCACAGCTTAAGGCACAACTTTAAGGACTTAGCGTTAAATGCAGGCATCCCTGAAGTAGCTTATAAACAGCTAGGTGGTTGGGCCGACGGCTCAGTAAGCGGTAACTATGGTTCAGGGCTGACAATTGCCAACTTGAAGAAGTATATAGAGACCATAGACTACCCCATCGACGAGCAAGAGGCAGCTGATACTCTACTCTCTATGGCAGGATAGTTTTTCTAGAGCTCCTATATGGACTCTCAGGAAGCCTAAGACAGCCAAGTGGAAACACTATTGTCGATTGATGGGGCGAGTAGCAGTGCCCCATGATTTCTCTAACCATTTCCTTTAAGCGGTAGACCAGACAAACCATAATGCATAGGAGGAAGCCGTTTGAGGCTAAAGCCCTTGTGTCGGTTTGCTGTGTGTTCTCTCTGATGGCTAAGACTGTGTTAGTCAGGACGTGGTCTGCCAGTTATCTAACAGAGATGTAATCAGATCTGACAGATTACTCTAGCTCACTTTGGCCCCAAAGTGTTTGGAGCCAATGCACTACCCAATTTTGAGGCATGCATTTTCCCTATCAAGTCTAATCCGATGAAAGAGATTAAGGCCATGCTTACTTTGGAAATATTTCAGGGCGAGCACATGCGTTACGCTATATTTATCCGATGTAAACTCTGACTTCCTCGTGCTCGTTGCACCAAAGTTCGTTGTCTATATGCACGATGGTCTCTAACCCCGATTTAACTTTGGTCTTCTCTTCGTCGGAAAGCATTCCTTCATCAAAAATACGCTTCCATTCTTTAGGATAGAAGGTGGATAGAATAAACATAGTAAATGAAAATGGCGTCATCTTTACTTTAACAGGTATTCTGGAATTATTCTCAAAGCCTATGTGTAAGTGGAACGCAGGGTGTGTTAGACGACAATACTCATTTTTATCAAGGCTCATGTCATACCTAACGGGAGTATAAGGGCTATACGTCGCAATGCTGTCTACAAAGTTTTGATATGCGATCGAAAATTCCGATGACGATAAGTATTGATTTTTATCATCTTCAGTGAATACCTCATCCCATATGTCTCCAAACTCTTCATGTAAAAAATCTTCACGAGTAGGTAATCTGAGAGGAGCCATTAAAAACCTGAAGCTATCTTCTTCATAAATGAGTAATGAGCCATCTGCGAGTAAAAAATGATACCAATAGCGTTTTATATAAGTCTCCCATTGGTCTCTGTAGTTTTTCCCTCGCAGATCCGCAACGTAGTTCTCAGGAAAATGAATCATGGGATTGTATTGTTCTAGCATCCCCAGTTCATTTAAAACTCGCTTAGTTAGCTTTAACGATGCGCCAGAACCAACGTCCATTATTTCTTCCCTTTTCTACCTTCACTTTCAGCCAAGTATTCCTGCATTTTCTCAAAAGACCCGAACTTTTCTGCTAGCTTTTTTATGCTATCAATATCTTTTTGGCTAACTGACTCAGCCATCTGTAGATCATGTTCAATATCCTGTCCCTCAAGCGCTGATGGGTATTTAAACTTAATGCTAGGAAGGTTGCCGATAGCAGTTTCTATCTCCCCAAAAAGCCTATCAACAATTTCACCAACCCCTGTAATACAGATCCAACCCTTGGTTCGTGTTAAAGCTGTAAAGATAAGGTTTCTATTTCTCACACTGAGGTTGTAAGAGAGAAAATCAGTACCCATTAGGTAAACTGAATAAGCTTCGTTGCCTTTAGCTTTATGGATTGTACTTAGTGTAACTCGACCTTTAACGCGAAAGTCGCTTATTGAATACTTCTCTGCATGAATGTTATTCGTATAAATTTCATGCTCCGACAATATGTCAGTAAGTCGATTAAAATATCCTTTACACCTGTAGTCATCGGCACACATGACTAGAATATCTTCAGGCAATAACCCTTCGCTTTTAACGTCATTTATGATGCGTCGAGCAACTTCATTAACCTCTGCATCCATATTTTCAGCTTTATGCATTAAGATTAAGTCACGAGCCTCTTGGTCTGCCAGTGTTGGAGAATGTCTTTCATCCCTCAATACATGAACATCTTCTTTCTCTCGAAAAGCCCCTTCATCTTTGCCAATAACTTGATATCCAAGCGACTTCCAGTGCTCCACGGTTTCGATTTTCTGAACTTGCTTACCGTAGACACCAAGACCTACGCTATGAGCACAAACTAGCGTTGCTAGTGGTGTTCTATAACAACAATTTAAGTATTTCTCTTTGATGAATTGTGTCCCATCATCATAGATTTGTGCAGCTGTAGGTACTTGGCTTTGAAAAATATTCTGAAAAACATCAGCTCCAAATGTAGCTTGTTTGTTCTTCGCTAACTTAGTGCACAATCTCAAAAAGTACTTATTGTAATCTTGTGCTTCATCAACAAACACATAGTCGTAAATAGGGGATATTTCCACATTATCAAGCAAATCTTTACACGCAAATTCAAACGGTTCCATATCGTGAGGTTTATATTTCATTGCCTCAGGATAAGTAAGGAATCTATGGTTAAATGCATTACAAGCCTCCCAATAAACACCATCATTTGTGCGGCCCCCCCAAGAGTGTTTAATTGCAACTCGATCTAGATTACTCAAGTCATCATCAAACTCTCGATAAAACCTTTGGATCAAACGTTTCACATGTTGATAGAGGCTTTTTGTTGAAAAAGTATACAGTATTTTGCTTTGTTCTGATTCTGCGCGAATTAACGTTATAGCAGCTTTCATTGCAAGTACTACCGTTTTACCTGATCCGGCAAGACCTCTTATCCTTTGAGGCCCAGATAATGCAGGTATATAACCTTCTTGCTGATCTTTATCAAAGAGCAATATCTTCGACTCTATTTGACTAATTTTGGCAACTTTAGAGTTGTCGTCAAAACCAGTTAGATTTCTATCTTCTGGTTTCCAAAGCCCTTTAGCTCCTTGAATCGTCGAGATACTTTCCAAGAAAACATTATCATCAACTGCAACTTCACTCTTGCTTATCATTTGCTCGACATCGTGGAAATTCAGAGCATGTGGATTCTTCAACTCTATGGCTGCTAACTCTTCTTCCTCAAAATGAGGAGCATAAAGTAAAGTGCTAAATGGAACCTTGAGTTGATTGAAACCACAAGATAGACGCTTATTCCTAATTAGCCTTGCAAAAACGTTATTGGCAACGTCTAGAAGTTCATCATCTGCATGAGTCAACTTATCCTTACTGTATGAGTTCGCATCTGTCGTATGCAGAGACCAAATACCGTACTTTGAACTAACTAGGATAAGCTGCGAAATAATTAGATTATCATCACTCCCTTTATATAAAGGAAAGTCGACAAATAGTTGAGCGCCATCAAGTTCCAAGGGTGACTTTTTCAAACGCTCAACTAAGTCATTTAATATTGGAGTTGCTGTAAAATCATACCCGTCTGGGTTTATCTGTAACATTGTGCTTTCCTAGATATAGAAGAAACAATATGCATATGACCATCTAATATAACACTGATTAGAGGTATAGGCATTACTCTCCTTCACATTTCACAGTCCACATATCAGTTATGAATTTAAAACATTCTCACTTGACCTACTGAGTATTGATCGGATACCAAGTGGCTACATAGCTCCCTTCCACTCGGCTCTCTGGGAGTCGAGTTTGGCTATTTGCCATATCTGTAATCATTCACGATTTTCTAATGTTCAATTTTATGAAACTAATAATTGTCCAAAAGCGATTTTGATGGCACAAGGGACACTCTAGACGGCTAGGTCACCGCTTGACTACCATAGATGTCCGACTGTGTATAAGTCAGCGCACTAAACATATAGCCAAGCACTACTTATGAGAGCGTTGTCTATGAATTGGCCTGACGTAGTCCTCGAAGAGAAACTTAAAGCTCAGGTGTACCTGTGTAGCGTCGGTGTTGCTCCAGCTATCACCGCCTAGCTTACTAGAGCAGGTAACGGTATTCAGACCAACGATATTAAGAGACGTAAAGCTTTCCTCTTGGTTGTGCCCATGCAATATCTCACTAGCACCTACAGACCATAAAGCTCAGACAAGCTCTAGACGACTGCTTCTCATAATGATAGCTCCTTCTATCAAGTGAAATGACAGTCAGCTAAGAGCCGCTCTGCTTGACTACTTATCCATGTAATCAAAAGAACAATAGTGCTGGTGGTCTCTTCGTGTCTACTGAAGCTAGTGAGATAGAGATGAAGCAACCAAGGACTCTTAGTGTATATCTAAAAGTTTCCCTTGGGGCTCTTCAATTAGACGTTGTAAATGGCAGTGTTAGCTCAGAAGCTATCTACGATACATAGACCAAGAAAACAGACGGATAATAAGAGTAATCATCAAGGGTGTCTGTGTTGTCTCACTCTCCTCATACACAATCAATGGACAGTCGATACTGCTCTAGTATGACATTGTTATCATCAAGACGTATAAGGATAGATGTACTCTTAAAGTTGTCTCAGAGTCCCTTCAATTAGACGTTGGAAATCGAAGGGACCACTTCATCATATGTCCAAGTGGTTACAACCTAGAAGCGGCATGCTTTATTATTAATCCCACCAAAAACCACACTTCAAGCTAGCCTCTGTAATCTTTTTACTGACGACACAGAGCACCCCAAAGCCTCCGCTGTCGCATTAATAGAGTACCCCTTTGAGCGAAGCTCACGTACCTTCTCTTTGCTTATCGTGTGAGGACGACCCATATGCTTCCCTTCTGCCTTTGCGCGCTCTCTGCCTGCGTTTGAACGCTCTAACATCTTCCTTCTTTCCATCTCTGCCACCTTGGACAGAATGGTCACCAGAAGCTCTCCTGCATCTGTGCTGAGGTCTACCCCCAGCCTTGTCACAATGACGTTCACACCGCCCCTCAGAAGCTCTCTCACGGTGTTTTGTACGTCAATGCTGTCTCTGCCCAATCTATCAAGATCGACCGTCACAAGCGTGTCTCCTTCACGCACATAGTCGAGTAGCTTCTTAAACTCAACATTTGTAAACCCATGAAGTAGAGAAAAAGAACACTCATTCCAAGTGAGGCATCACTGCTTATTAAAGATATTTTCGATTCCATAAAGTCAGACACTGCAGTTTCTAGTAGGGGGTATAGGGGGAATTTATACAACACATATATAATTAAAGTCACAAGAGAATTTTTTACAAAAAACAAATCGAAAATAAAAACATGAAAAATATTAACACACAACATCTTCAATTGTAACCTATGTTGCTGATTCAAAAGGAAAAGGATATTAGAAAATAAAATGTCACATGTGATTGAAATTAATTTCATAGCTTTAAAAATTGAAAAATAAAAATAAATATAGGCGCCTCTTGAACAGAGGATTAAATGATGAGAAACCCAATACACACCAATGTAAACAGAGTACTAAGTTATTACGGGATGAACTTAAAGAAAGGGAGGTCAAACTACTATTTATCATATTACAGTCAAGGCGAAACCTCTGTCATAAAAAATAACAACCCAAGAGATGCCATAAGAGAAGCAATCAACAGACAGGGTGACAGAGATCTTTACATACAATTAATAAATCAATTGCGATTTCTTAAACTAAACCCTAAAAAGCAATTATACTTCAGTGAGATTTTTATACTCGACCCAAGGTATACAACCAGACCTTCTCCTCCTTTAGGAACACTAAAAGATGCTTACGATTTTGCTTGTGAGATGAGATGGAACTCAAGGAATATAAAAGACCACAAAGCAACAAAAAGAAAAGCAGAGAATGTCATCAAACATTTTGGATATTCAACACCAYCAAGTGATATCACGCCAAGAAGACTCGTTGATTACGTTGGTTATTTACAAGCTAAAAACTTATCTAATGCAACTATAAATAGAAATTTGAGCAAGCTGAGGGTAGTACTGAGACACGCTGTCATGCTTGACTACATACCACATGTACCGGATTTCCCTTGGCAAAAATACTCTAACGCTAGAACTCGCATACTTAGTAAGGAAGAAGAAGAGAAGGTAATAAGTTTCTTTCATAAGAAAGGTAATACCCTTATGGCTGATTTTGTGATGGTAGCAATCGACACTGGTGCTAGAGTTGGTGAACTTATGAGGCTTACATGGTCAGACTACAGACTAGAGAGTGAGTCTATTTTTATACGAAACTCTAAAAATGACGAATTCCGAACCGTTCCTCTAACAAAACGTTCCCGACATGTCTTTAAACGAAGGTATCAAAACATGTGCAGCCCAGAAGAAAATATATTCAATCTGACTCAAGACCGTCTTAGTTGGCAATGGAAGGTTATGAAAAAGTCTCTAGGGTTTGATAAAGAGAAAGAATTTGTCCCTCATATGATGCGCCATACTTGCGCTACCAGATTAGCAGAGTTAGATGTAAATGATTCCAAAAGAATGTTATGGATTGGTCACAAAACACCTGTTATGACTGCGCGGTACACACATATGACATCAACCTCACTCAAAAGCGTTGTCGAGATAATAGATTCTCAAGCATGAAAAGAAACAACTCTGATAGGCTATATAATTAACATAAAGCGAATACTGCCAAAGATAAAGCGCCACCAGCAGCATAGCTAATTCATATAATCTAGAGCGCTAGGTGAATAACCATTATAGCCTAGCGCTCAAAATATTTTATTCGTACAGATCTATAGAAGCTTTAAGCTGCCCTGCGTATTGGAATATGTCATCAACGCTATCAATCGGATTCTTAGTTTCTTTCTTGTTTGCGTCGAATAGACCAATGTATTTCTGGCGACCGTTAAAGTGTAAGCGACATAGAGGTTTACGGTTGTTATCGTCGAGCAAGATACCAAAGTAGCTTTGAGTATCACGGTGTGCAACGCGAGACACCTCTACTTTTTCACGTAGAATAGCTTTCACGACATTGTAGCCATCTAACTCCTCTTCTGTCGTCACAATCTTCGGATTGCCATCATCTTCATCCACAAGGTTAACATCACCTTGTTCACCTTTGCTCTCAGCTGAGACCGACTCTCTCTCCTCACTGCCGATTGCATACTTCAACCTTGCATTGATGCTGTCGTTCAGAAACTGTTTGAGGGCTTTCTTCGTTATCTCTGTAAACTGAGCTTTGACTTTAACTGTTTGTATTCCATCATAAACCTTAGAGGTTAGCAGTTTCACAAAGTCCTCTTCTGGATCCTGAAACTGTTCAGACAGTACTTTCTTTATCTGATTTAAGTACTTCAACTCTCCTGCTGCATCTACTACTGAATCAACATCAAAGGACGTCTTAGTCAATTTCTTAAGCTCGGGCACCACATGCTCATCAACTTCCGACATATCCAGTACCAAGAAAGGCTTATTGTCCATTTTGTTTGGTGCATCAAGATCTGTGAAGAACTGGTATTCACATCCGTTGGTTAGGATAGCAATGCGAGCATTAGTAACAGAGAAGTAGCGGTAAAGCTGACTAGAATGCTTTGGTGAGAGCGTTTCATTTACCTTTTTGCACTCTATTAGGATCTGCACTTCACCATCTTTCATTAGAGCGTAATCGACCTTCTCACCCTTCTTAGTACCTGTG
Source organism: Salinivibrio sp. IB574 (assembly GCF_001996205.1). NCBI lineage: Bacteria > Pseudomonadati > Pseudomonadota > Gammaproteobacteria > Vibrionales > Vibrionaceae > Salinivibrio > Salinivibrio sp. IB574. The sequence goes on from NZ_MUFN01000011.1 coordinate 25,975, forward strand.
TCAGCGGTGAACTCGGGGATAACTTCGCTGGGGTCAAAGATGTCGTAGCCAAGTACATTATGAAGAAACGGCATCACCAAAGCTGTCTTTGTCGCCTCTTCTGTTTCTATTGAATCAGCTAGCTGCCCCACCTTTTTCGATAACGCTTGCAGTCGCTCAATAAAGTCCATTTGTCTCTCCTCATATGCGCTTAAGTGAACAAGCAGATGCAACAGCCATATACAAATGCTTGCTCATTAAACCATCAACTAGTGACTTGTGCTGTGATTTAAGACTCAACTGCACCGACAGCTAGACAAACTCTTATCTCGCCTCTTTCACTCACATACAAATGTGGGCTACAATTGTCGAAAATTCCGGTATCACACTAAAAAGAAAAAGAAACAAAAACAATAAAATCAGCATCTTGGAGAAAAAAGGCGTTTTGGCAACTAGCCTCCCGCCAGCTCCACCAATCGATTGGAAAGGGCGACAAGTCATTGATTTGTCGCCCTTTTTGCATCTTTAATACTTGGATTTAGACTGTTTGTACTAACGTTTGGTACTAAAACATGCGCTACTGTGGTCCTGTGGCCCTATGGATTGGGACGAGATTTTGGACATACTGGAGAGTGAGTAAATGGTGGAGCGCTAGTTAAGCGATGAGGGTTAACCAGAAAGGGAGCCGAATGATTGACTCCCTTGGTTGGGTTCTAACTAGCCTAGAACGAATTTATCAACCGAGTTCTACCCAATACTCTTTGTTGACCTCTAGCATTTCATCCAAAATTTCTTTGGCTTTTGAAGCGCTTGGAATTGTGGCTGACAAGGTAAATGCTTGCCATAGTCGTTGGTAAGAGCCCTGAACGTGAGCTTGAACAACAAGCTTTTCAACTGATACTTGTTGGTTCATCATGCCTTTTTGGAATTCAGGGATTTCACCTATTTGCATCGGTTTAGCGCCTGTGTTGTCTACAATACAGGGAATTTCAACCATCGCTGTTGGATCAAAATTACTAATAGCACCGTTGTTAGGAACGATAAGTAGCATTCTCTCCTTGGTGTTAAAGGCTATCGCGGTCGCTAAATCAACGATGTACGACGCGTGTTCCTCAACCTCGATGGTGGTATCCTTTGCTGTCCCTGCTGCGATAATGCGATGGCATTCGGTGAACACTTCCTTCTCGCGTCCATCCATCACCTCATTAGCCCGCGTGTAAACCTTATCAGAGTGCTCCACAACATAATCAGGATACAGATAGTATTTAAGGTATGTGTTTGGGATCGTTTCTGGGTCCAGCGCATACACATCACGCACTTTGATAAACGTATCTTTCCATGATTCGTCGGTATGCTGAGCACCGTTCATCGCGCTAGGTGGCAAGTAACCATGCTCTTTCACATACGCTTTAATCCGAGGCATGAGATCTTCGCCGGTTTTAGCATCTTTAAACTCTTTCCACCATCCAAAGTGGTTCAGGCCGTAGTACATCACATCAAACTGTTTACGGTCTTCATACCCCAAGATTTCAGCGATACGGGTCTCTATCCCAATCGGCATGTCACAGATATTAAGCACTTTCGAATTAGGCCGTAGCACTCGACAAGCCTCAGCAACAATTGCTGCCGGGTTGGAGTAATTAAGCATCCATGCATTTGGTGAATACTTTTCCATGTAGTCGATAAGCTCAATCACGGCAGGAATGGAGCGTAAACCGTAAGCCATACCACCTGGGCCACACGTTTCTTGGCCCACACAGCCATGACGAAGCGGGATTTTTTCATCTTGCTCTCGCATGGCGTAAAGACCAGCGCGAATATGCGCCATGCAAAAATCAACATCCGTAAAGGCTTCTTCTGGGTCGGTGGTATAAGAAAACTCGATTTGAGGCGCTCGCTCTTGTAGTAAGATCTTGCATGCTTGAGCCACGGTTTCCTGCCGAGATGCAAAGTTATCGTAGAATTTCAGTTTACGGATCGGAAAACGATCTTGGTTTTCCAGTAGCATCATGACAATACCCGGGGTGAAGGTTGAGCCGCCGCCTGCGATAACAACTGAGAATTCTTTTTTCATCATTTCCTCTCTTATTTGGCTTAAATCATTTGCCAATGAATAGCTTGTTTATAAGTGTCTGATAGATATTTTTTAAATGGCTGGGTTTGGCGTAATCTCTGCGCCCTCTTCACTTTTTGCTTGTTTTTCACCTCGGTGCACAGCGACGATTTTTTCGCACTCTTCCCGAAGCTGGGGGACGTTTAGACCAATAATGACCTGTACAGCTTGGCCATTCGTCACCACATTGACCGCCCCGGTATTCATAAAGAACTCACGAGATGCAACCTTACTTGGGTCGGCAACCGTCACACGTAAACGTGTTGCACAGTTATTCAACTCAACAATGTTTTCTGTTCCACCTAGGCCGTCCAAGGTTTCAGCCGCTTGTACTTGCAGTGGGTTGACCGCATGACCACCTTTGCCGGTAATTCCGTGTTTTTTATTGAAGTCATCTTTAGTGTGAAGTTTGAGAACGGCATCGCCTCGACCTGCAATTTGCACATCAAACTTTTCAATTAAGAACTTAAAGGTGACAAAGTAGATAAGCGTGAATGCCAGACCAATTAGAATTTGGGTCACGACCATACTGGTGTGATTGCCAAGTAACGGTATCCAATTCCCTGTGACAAATTCGATTAACCCTCCCCCCATGTTTCCAACGACGCCGAAGCTATACATCATCATCGCCATGGTGCCAGCAAGGAGCGCATGAATAGCGAACAGCCAAGGCGCAATGAAAAGGAACGTAAATTCGAGTGGTTCAGTAATACCCACCAGCATCGCCGTGAGCGTCGCGGGAATGAGAAGCGCTGCGACCTTTTTACGATTCTCGGTCTTAGCTGTGGCATACATGGCCATCGCAATCCCGACACAACCAAAGACTTTCGAGTTACCGTGTAAGGCAAAGCCTCCCGCAGGAAAGAGATCTTTTATCGCCGCTGACGATTGAGTGAAACTCTCGAGATTCATAAACCAATCAGCCGTGATGCCATTCGGAGTCGCGATGTTACCGAAGACAAACGGGGTATAGATGAAGTGATGCAGGCCGGTTGGGATTAAAATGCGTTCGAGAAAGGTATATAGCCATACACCAAAAGACCCTGACTCCAACATGAACGTTTGTAGACTGAGGATGCCCTGTTGAATGGAAGGCCAAATATAAAGAGTGAGCCAAGCTGCTGGGATCATCGCGAAGAATGACAACATGGCGACAAAAGATGCACCCTGAAAAATGCCTAAATAGGCCGGTAACGTTTTTTCAAACGTACGATTGTGGATCCAGGTGATCAGAGACGAGATTATGATGGCACCAAAAATCCCTGTATCGAGCGTTTTGATCCCGGCCACTTCTGTGAGTCCTGATGTGCCACCGATAGCCTGTGAAAAATCAACACCAAAAAACTCGCCCCAAAAGCCTCCCATTGCATTAACGAAGTAGTTAAACGTGAGGTAGGACACGAGCACAACCATCACTGCTCGAGCATGTGCTGTTTTAGCAAGACCTATCGGTAAGCCGATAGCAAAAAGCAGCGCCATGTTACGGAAGATGGTCCATCCTCCTTCTTCGATGACTTTTAGTATTTGGTAATAAAGGCCCTCTTTATCTGCAAGATCGCCGACAAACACTGGGTTTTTCAGAACAATACTTAACCCAATCAGTATCCCAACAAACGGGAATAGCAGTACAGGGGTGAACATTGCTCCGCCTAATCGTTGTATTGCACTTAACATAAGCAGCTTCCTTGGTAATGTTTTTTTAGGCTTTGTTGTCTTCTGACAACTACAACCTATACCCGCCCCAAAAACAATACAAATAAAATACAATTAAATCGTGACAAGATACAAATAAATACAACAAAGCTAAAAGCAGGGCAAAAAACGTACTAAACATTGATCTCGTTGCTTGATAAACAGACAAACCAGTGTTTTAGGGTCGGAGGGTCGCTTAATTTGTCTTTTTTTTGTATTATCTGGAAGGTGTACTAGAGAGGTGTGAAAGATGCTGTATAAAAAAGTGATGCAAGATTTGCGCTCACGCATCAATTCAGATGAGTTCGAGGTTGGTGATACCCTTCCGACAGAAAAAGCACTCAGTGAACAATATGGCGTTAGCCGAGTCACTATACGTAATGCTATCGATGAGCTGGTTGAACTAGGATTAGTCGCAAAGCGTCAAGGGGCTGGCACAACCATCATCGGTAAAACGGTCATTGGCTCGTTGCTGACATTGAAGAGCACCAACGAGTACTTCTCAAGTACAAACACAACGCTTGAATACAAGATTGATGAGTTTTCTCTCATAGATCCAGACGAAGAGCTGGTACGGCTCTTAAAGGTCGAGAAAAACGAAAAAGTTTATTTTATTCGTAGATTCAAGCTATTAAATGGAAAGCCATCCGTATACGAAGAGTCTTACATGCCTGCATCACTCTATCCTCGAATGAATGTGATGTCTTTAGAAGGCTCAAAGTATCGCTACCTCGAAGAGGAGCTAGGCCTTGATATCGACGGCGCGTCCCAAGATTTCGAAGCCATCCTTCCGAGCGAGTCAATGTGTCGGATCCTAGATATCGATCCATCAACGCCATTACTTCAAGTGCTTTCCATCGGTTTGCTAAAAGACGGTCGTGTCTTTGAGTACACAAAGCTGGTATCGCTACCTGGCACTATGTCTTACAAGCATTACCTTAAACGTGGTGAGTAGATGATTCTTCCAGTTTAAATTTATCATTAAATTCAATTTCTTACTTTTAGCGCTTTGAATCTAAATCAATTTTGTACAATACAGGCACGAGGGGAACGTATAGGGTTTTGCACCTCTGCTGTTTCAAGCGCGTTTAAAACATTTTCTCCTGAGCGTTAGTAACGTTTTCTAAAAATAGAGTATGACGTAACTGATTGTAAAACAACAAAACAGTGGTTTTGCTCGCGAGGCTCTACTTTTTCACATTTTCATTGTGTTGAAAAACAGTTATTACTTATTAAGGATATGTGTTACTTGAAAAAGCAGGCATAAAAAAGCCCCGCGATAAGCAGGGCTTGTGTTTTTGTAGAGTATCGCTTGCTTTATTGACGAGATTGACAGCGTTTGAGTCCCAATCCTGCTAAAATAAGTAAAGACAAGATCCCAAATGAACCTCCACCGCTGCTATCGATGTTATCTAACTCGTCACTATCATCTCCATCTGTGGATCCATCACCACCGCCATTGCCTGCTTCCGCGACTTTTGTATAGCTGATAGTTATTTGTGTGTCGTTCGTATCCGCAAGGGCTAAGCTAGTATCTGTTTGTTCGGCCCCATCGTTGACGGTTACGGTTATCTCACATGATTCTAGCGGTTTTAGAACTGTGTTTTCACAACCCTTCACATCAAACTCGCCGTTGTCATTAACGATGTAAGGGTTAATGTTTTCGTCCAATGATGTGAGGTTTTGTACAGCAAACGTATGAGATTTTGTGTCAATTTGGTTTTCGTTGTACGCAAATGTCACGCCAGTCGGTGCGGTGACTTTGTTAATCGCGTTTGCGATGTCTGACAAGTACCAACTCAAGTGCGTGAATTGCACCCATTTGTTATCAAAGGCCGTTCTTTTTGCTATCGCGTAGATGCTATTAGGTTTTATTTCTAGAGGCGTGCCGGAGTCACCTGATTGTGGCACGCTCTCTGGTTTGCTAGGTAATAACGTTATGAAATCGAAGATCCCATAAGTACAGTTGTTATCACCAGTACATGACGAGTTGTCAGACTCGCGAACTACTCGTGGCACGTAATCAGCTGATGCCATATCTTCATGGCTGTAATCGATGTAGATATCGGTTTGCTGCATTGTATCCGGTGTCGCACCATTTTCATCTAGACCCCACCCGCGAAAGGTAAACGAGTCACCGTTATTTACGTTCCATGTATCCGTAGTGCTCGTATAGCTTTGTAGCATGGCTGCGTTGTTACTTTGATCTAGTTTAGAGTTCAATTTTAGTACGGCAATATCGTATTGAAACGCGCCTTTTGTCCAATCTTCTGCGTCACGGGAAATGCTGAACGTAGGGTTTTCCGCGATCACTTGGTCAACTTCTGCATATGCCTCATCTTCAGTGTTGTCTCGATCAAGAAAGTTCACGATAGAGTATGAGGTTTCTATTTTTTTGTTGGCGTTATATTTTACGCCCTGATAGACCGAAATAGCGTTGCTTGCGCCTTGGTCGATTTCCCACGCATAGGCGTTAGATACGCCATTGCCGGGGTTGTAGCTTTCACCCACACAGTGAGCGGCAGTAACAATATATTCTCCTGAAACCAGCAGCCCGCCGCAGGTGCTTGTTGCGCCATCACTATCTTGAGTTTCAAACCGCACGATATAATCGCGGTAATCGCTTTCATCAACATCCGTACCTAAGCTCACGGCGCTGGCTTGAGTAGTTGTCAGAGCTGCTAGCACACTGACTGCGAGAAGTTTTTTCATGTATATAGTCCTTTGTTTTTGATGTGTTGCCATCTTAACCGCCTTTTGGGGAATGCAAGGGGCGTCGTGGCCTAGTGTATATTGTTATTTTTTAAGATGGTTAGCGCGCCCCTATAATCAAGATCATAATGCCTGTAATCACAGCAAGGCGAAGATAACGACGAATTAAATAGCCAAGTATTGCCATTATTATTCCCACCACAAAGGCGTACAGGCTTAATGCAATCCATCGAATCAATCGGCCAAGTCCTTTAAATAGTCGTGACAGATGTGTTTTCATGACTTTGCTCTCTTTTTAACCTGTCACCATCTTAGCCGGCTTTATAAAAATGCATGGGTGGTTGAAAGTTACCCACAGAAACAGAGAGTAACTTTGTTAACTTTCTGATATTCAAAAGCTGAATTTGCGGCCAAGATTAAAGGTATCTCAATTTGAATGAAAGTTCTGACTTAATAAATGAGGGGCAACACCAACTCTAATGAGTCCCCAACTTCCCTATCTCTACACGATACATAACCGTTGTTGCCGCTTTAGACTGATTAGAAAATTTGGATGCTTTATCAGATCAAGCCATACACTAAATAAGGCTATTGGTTTTACATGACCTATAGTGATTTCTAATGTATAAGCAAAAAAGAATGCGGTGTAACCTGTTGATTGATCTCGCCAGATCAACAACCAACAAGGAGTACACAGCATGGACAACAATCATAACGTTACTGAGCTTCATAAGCCAGACAACCCACTCAATGAACTGCTCAAACAAGGCGCGCAGCAGTTTTTGGCTCAAGCCATAGAAGCAGAAGTCCAAGCCTTGCTAGCGCAGTTTGCATCGCTTCAAGCTGACGGAAAGCAAGCCGTGGTTCGCAATGGACATTTGCCTGAGCGCGCCCTGCAGACGGGCCTTGGTAACATCACGGTTAAAGTACCCAAAGTGCGTGACAGAACACGTAGCGGGATTAAGTTCAACAGCAACAAGCTAGTTCCGCCTTATCTCAAGCGGACCAAGAACATTGAAGAACTCATTCCCTGGCTCTATTTACGGGGGATTTCAACAGGCGATATGCAGCCTGCCTTGGAATCTCTTCTGGGCAAGCCATGGGATTGTCAGCAAATAGTGTTTCCCGCCTCAAGCAACAATGGGAAGCGGAATACGAACAGTGGCGTAAAAGAGACCTGAATAAACGACGGTATGTCTATATCTGGGCCGATGGCGTTTACACCAAAGTACGTATGGATGACAAGCTTTGCCTGCTGGTTATTATTGGTGTCGACGACACAGGCCGCAAGGAAGTATTGGCGGTTGTTGACGGTGCACTGGGCTTTTGGAATGATGCCGCCAAACACTGGCCGACCACACGTCATCCGCGCTGCTGGGTAAACAAGACAGCGAATGTGTTAAACAAAATTCCGAAGTCTGTTCAGCCAAGAATGAAAGAGTCGCTTCACGATATCTGGATGGCGGAAACGCGCAAGGACGCTTATAAAGCCTTTGACCTGTTCGAGAAGCGGTATGGTGCCAAATATCCTAAGGCTGTAGAGTGTCTGAGCAAATACAAGGCAGAAATGCTGGCATTTTACGACTTCCCCGCAGAGCATTGGACTCACATCTGAACGACGAACCCGATCGAGTCAATGTTCGCGACGGTGAGGTTGAGAACTAACAAGACGAAGAGTTGTGGAGGCCGGAAAACTGCGCTCTAAATGGCCTGTAAACTGATGATAACTGCCGAGGAAAATTGGCGAAGACTGAGAGGATTTACTCTGCTCGTGGACGTTATCAAAGGGGTAAAATTCCGAGATGGTGTTCGCGAGCCTGAGGGAGATCAACAGGACACAGCTTTGGATGCAATACACCAGATTTAACTATAGCTCCAGCTGGTCAACCTTCAATCCAATGCAGAGGAAACCTGCACTGCACCCCATACCCTAAACTCATAAAAAACAAAATCGAGAGCAATGATAAAGCATTCTTTCGAAAAGCCACGCAATGTTAATTTACTCGGTATTTTGCGAACATGCGGGAAAAGCCCCTAATGGCTTGCATTAACAATAGCTCTGATATGATAGGTCATCACCGATAAAAAGGAACTCGTTTTGTCACCAATCAAACTGATCATGATACTGACGGTAACAGTTATTATCGCCCAGACACCAACTATCCATGATGCGTTTATATGGGACAGAATAGCAATAGAATCTGGCCAGTGGTGGCGTATTATAACGGGGAACCTGACACACACTAACCTCGAACATCTAGCCATAAATCTCTCGGGATTGGTTGTGTTGTACTTTTTTCATGGACATTACTATGACCATAAATTACTTGTTCCGATCGTATTGATGATGTTGGCGATTGGGATTGCGATGCTTTTGAGCCCATTCGACTGGTATGCTGGACTTTCTGGGGTTCTATATGGCCTATTTGCTTGGGGGTGCGTTCGAGACATCAAAAACAATGCCTCATGCGGGAAGGTGTTGCTCGCAGGAGTGGTGATCAAGTTGGGTATTGATAGTTATACTGGTGGCAACGCCATTACTGAGGCATTAATAAACGCAGGTGTCGCGTATCAAGCACATTGGATTGGCATTGTCGTAGGGTTAGTGTGCGCGATTACACTATCATGCCGGGGAGAATCATCAACAGATTGAGCAGATTGGCAGTGAGTATAGTTCCAAATCAGAGGGGGATTTGATCGATGAGTTTCGAAGAAGCCAAACAGAAGTTAATTCTGAAGAGGCAAAGTACCGCTGGGCATCTACATGGTTGAGCTGCCAAGCCAGAAACTCAAGCAAGAGCCGGGCCACCTCCGGTTTCAGACGAATGTGATAAAAGTTCGGCGTGCAAACGGTATTGCTGGGGACGTCGGCGATGGCTGCGGCATGGTTACGAGTGCCTTTGGCCATGAATATCAGGTCGCTGGGCCAAAGATTAATTGGGGCGCTTTTGGCCCGGCAGAGGGCTTTTGCATCTTTATCACTCAGGGGCTCACCGAGAACAATGTGCCGGAACTGCACCACGTAAGCATCCCCGTGCTATCTATGGGGAGCCTTCCTCGTAACGGGTAGCTAGGCTGGACAGTCGCCAAGCTGCACAGAGGGAGTTTTTGTTTGGACTGCTCACTCATGCAGTATGCTCAATGATGCAATAATAGTTGAGCATTGTGATTCACTATGAATCACCAGGCAAGATGCATGATTTGTTTAAAATTGCTCACACTTCGCTTTTTCTACGAATTCTAAAAAGCCCTCGTCAAACTTCCACCGCACTATCTCTTTCCGCGATCCTTACCATCACCCATTCTTCCACTTCACTTTCTGCCCACACAACCGCTCTGCCTCCCAGGGGCACGCTTTTCGGGAAGGTGCCGTCTTTCATCAAGTTGTAGAAGGTTGAACGGCCAAGGCCTGTCATGTGTTTTACTTCGCTCAATTTAAATAATCTCATGATGTTACTCCGTTATTAGACTCATGAGATTTCCGCGCACGTAAAGATTTACCGGTTTACCCCCCCCTCTTGCACCCACTCCCCTAACCAACCTGATTTCAGATATATGTCATCGATACGCATAGCCACATCAATCATTTAAAGGAGCCCCCCTATGCGTAAGTCACACACTCCCCTGTTTACCCCTGCTGACCACTACCCTGTCCACCAGCCATCTGAGTTGAACCAGCTCTTAGAGCACGCGGCGGAAGCGCTGGCCCAAAAGTACAACCGCGAAGGCACCTTCACGAGCCCTAACAACGTGATGGAGTACTTAAAGCTCAAACTCGGCGCGCACGATCGTGAAGTGTTTCCGTTGATGCTGCTGGATAACCAACATCGACTGATCCAGTTCGATATCCTGTTCTTTGGCACCATCGATGCCGCGTCTACCTATCCACGCGAAGTGGCGAAAGCAGCACTGAGTCACAATGCAGCCGCCGTTATCTTGCGCACAATCACCCATCAGGGATTGCTGAGCCGTCAAAGGCAGACCGTCACGTAACTGACAAGTTGATTAAAGCGCTGGGCCTTATCGATGTTCGCGTTTTAGATCATGTGGTTGCTGGTGAAGACTGTGTGTCTTTCGCCGAGCGAGGCTGGATCCCAGTCGTGTAGCGGCTTCAAAGGCCATTCTTACACGCCACACAAGTACACAGGCAGCGATACCTTTCCCTGCTTCTCACTATGTTAAAACGGAAAGCAGCCAACCTAGGTGTAACAAGGGTCTGGCTGTCTCTGTCGTCACAATGTGCGCGACGTGTTAGCTTGAGGCCCCCGACCTTACTTTTGATAAATACTTCAATATTTGATCATTTCATCCCCTACAGACCGTGACCATTCTTCCTAATCCTCTCAACCTCTCTTCTTAAAAAGAAATATATTAATAGCATTAAAGGGAATCCAATAACGAGGCCCTTATAATGAAAAGAAACTATCCATTCGCATTAGCAATCAGCCTGTTTATCTATTCAGCCACAGCACATGCAGAGGCTATTCTCCATGCTTTTAATTGGCCGTATCAGCTTGTAGAAGCAAGAGCAGAGCACATTGCTGAAGCTGGTTACAAGAAGGTGTTAGTGGCGCCAGCGATGAAGTCGTCTGGCACAGAGTGGTGGGCACGCTATCAGCCTCAAGATCTTCGTGTTATCGACTCCCCATTAGGCAATAAACAAGACTTTCAAGCCATGATTGCAGCCCTCGGCCAGCATGGTGTAGCTGTTTATGCCGATGTGGTGCTCAACCACATGGCGAATGAAAGCGGATTACGTGACGATCTTAATTACCCCAGCGCACAGGTCTTAGAACACTACGCGCAAAACCAAGAAGCGTTCGAGCAGCAAACACTGTTTGGACAGCTCTCGCAGCATTTGTTTTCCAGCATGGACTTTCATCCAGAAGGCTGTATCACTCAGTGGCATGACCCAGGCCATGTGCAATATTGGCGTTTGTGCGGTGGAGAGGGAGATGTAGGCTTACCCGATTTGGATCCGAATCAGTGGGTGGTGGAGCAACAGCGTGCATATTTATCAGCGCTAAAAGCGATGGGTGTGAAAGGGTTTCGGGTCGATGCAGTCAAACACATGAGCATGTATCACATCAATCAGGTCTTTACGGACGCCATTCGTGAAGGTATGCATATTTTTGGCGAGGTGATCACCAGTGGTGGGGCCGGCGATCAAAGCTATGAGGCGTTTCTTTTGCCTTATTTACAACAAACCACCCATAGCGCTTATGACTTTCCTTTATTCTCGCAAATCCGTCGCGCGTTTTCGTTCCAAGGTAGCCTCACTCAGTTGCATCATCCTGAAAGTGTTGGTCAAGCGCTGGATAAACACAGAGCGATCACCTTTACCATTACCCACGACATACCGACTAACGATGGTTTTCGCTACCAAATCATGGATCCCACTGATGAAGTGCTCGCCTATGCCTATATTCTTGGCAAAGACGGAGGGAGTCCGCTGATCTATAGTGATGAGCTTTCTGCTGGGGAAGACAAAGATAACGGTCGGTGGCAAGGCGTGTGGAAGCAACCTGCGATGAAGGCCATGCTCCGCTTTCACAATGCAATGCACGGCAAGCCAATGACGGTGATTGGCAGCAACCAATGTCTGCTGTTATTTAAGCGCGACCAAGCCGGTATTGTGGCGATCAATAAGTGTGACGAGCCCCAATCTTATACCATGGATACACGCGAATATCCTCTGAATTGGTATCGTCCTTATTATGATGTTTTGAGTGATGCGACCACCACCATCTCATCGGATTTTCACACTATCACCATTCCTGCCCGCTCGGCGCAGATGTATATGCATTAATCTATGTCGCCGCCGTCTTGCTATGCCAAGCGGCGGATTGACAGTCAGTGAAATCCGCCGCACCCTATCTTAAAAAGTGGACAAGCTGGGTGTCATGATGACTGTGAATTTTGAGCAAAAAATCCGTCCAGATCGGCCTTTTAGAACGCAAACAAACGGCGATTTAATGAAGCAGTTTGAAAGCGATCGTGGGCGGATCATTACCTCTGCCGCCGTACGCCGTTTGCAACAAAAAACTCAGGTTTTTCCACTTGAACGCAATGCCGCGGTGCGCAGCCGCCTCACCCACTCTTTAGAGGTTCAGCAAGTCGGGCGCTATATCAGTCAACTGATTGCCGACAAGCTGTCTGCCTCGCAACTCGCTCCCCCGCTCGACCGCTGCTTGGAAACCTTGGTTGAGATGGCTTGCCTGATGCACGACATAGGTAACCCACCGTTCGGACACTTTGGCGAGCAAGCGCTCAGTGATTGGCTCAGTGAGCACGTCCCTTATATCTATCGGCAACATTTTAACGACGAACTGCCTGAAGAGGTACAGCGCGATCTCTGTCATTTTGAAGGCAACGCACAAGGCATACGGCTGATCCATACCTTACAACAGCTGAACCTCACCTATTCGCAAGTCTCCGGCATTCTTAAATACACTCGGTGTGGTAGCGAGCCGAAACCTGCAGATAACGACGACCGCGCGTACCTTAAAAAGAAAGTCGGCTATTTTCTCAGTGAACACGCGTACATTGGCGATTTGCAAAAAACGCTCGCCATCTCGCCCGGCTGTCGTGCCCCAGTCAGTTACATCATGGAAGCGGCCGATGATATTTCTTATGGCATTGCCGATTTAGAAGACGCCGTTGAAAAAGGCGTACTGACTCTCGCGGATTTGAAAGCGGCCTTAAAGGCAACCTTTGTACAGCTTACCCAAGCCAGTGAGGAGCATGACGACAACACCATGGCGACCATGTTAGAGAATGCTGAAAAGCGCAGCCACGGCAGTGACAGTCAGTTTTTTGTCTTCTTGCGTGTAGAGGTCAATCAACGCTTGCCTCGCCATGCCGCCCAACGCTTTGTCGATCATTTGCCCGCCGTCGTTGATGGCACCTTTAATCACGCGCTAATTGAAGATAACAGCGTCAATCATTTACTTGTACAAACCTTTAAAAACGTCGCCAAGGCGCATGCCTTTTGTCACCCAGAAGTGGAACGCCGCGAGCTACAAGGCTATCGCGTCATCCATGGCTTGATGAGCATCTATCGTCCACTCCTCACCTTGCCCAGTGAGGTGTTTACAGCCTTAGTTAATGGCGAGCCGGTCAAGCCACAAGCGTCGATATACACCCAGCGGCTATTTAAAAAACTGCCTGAAAAACATAAAAAAGCCTATCGCGACGCGGTGCAAAAACAGGCCCTGGCGGAGCAGATCCCTTCTGCCACTGCGCGTGAGTTCTATTTTCGTACTCGCCTGCTAATTGACTATATCAGCGGTATGACGGACCAATACGCATTCGACGAGTACCGCGCCTTTCATGTGATTGAAGAGGGATAAAAAAACCGCTCCGTGGTTGGGAGCGGTTTTTTGCGATGAGGCTATTAGCCAAAGCGCTTTTGCCACTTATCAATCACCGTGGCGCCAATCAAATCGCCTTGCACATTGACCGCGGTACGGAAAGTGTCGAGTGGGCGCTCAATGATCAGCAAAATAGCAATGGCTTCCAGTGGAATACCCGCTGCCAGCAACACCAACTGCATACCCGACATCGAGCCCGACGGCATGCCCGGTGCGCCTACCGACGAAACCATCGCCATAATGAAGATCATCACAATGCCGGTCGTCGACAGGTCAATGCCGAACAATTGTGCGAGGAACACCGCAGCAATGCCTTCAAATAACGCGGTGCCATCCATGTTCATCACCGCGCCCAACGGCAAGACCATGCTCGCGGTCGACGGGGTAACTTTAAGCTCTTCTTTGGCAGCCTGCATCGATACAGGCAGTGTCGCAGCACTGGATGAAGTGGCAAACGCCATCGCCAGCGGTGCAGAAATTGCGCGAAACAGACTCACAAAGCCAATACCACCGGCAACGCGTGCAATAAGCGGCAACACGATCAGTGCATGGACCATCGTCAGTCCAAACACCAAAGCAGCGAAGCTAAATAGCTGACCGAATAGATCGTTATCCCCTTTGTGGGAGAATTGGAAAACAATCGCAAACACCGCAAATGGCGCCAGCTTGATAATTCCTGCCACCATGGTGTTAATGCCTTTATTCAGCCCGCGAATGGTCTCGAATAATGGGTGCGACTCTGGCAGTGCGACAATCAGCGAAATGCCGAACAAAATGGTGAACACCACAATCGCCAACAGGTTACCCTGAGTCACCGCGGCAAACGGATTCACCAACGCCATATTAATAAGTTTGGTGGCAATGGCTCCGGCACCTGCAGCATCTTGATTGATAAAGCTAATGCTCTCATCCACAGGCGGTGCATTGGTGAGCGGTTGCCATTCGGGCATCATGAGTGCTGCGCCAAGGCCAATGGTGATCGCAATGGTGGTGGTAAAACCGTAAAACAAAAGTGTTGCACCACCTAGGCGCTTAAGGCGAACCACATTGCCAATATTACTGATCCCTTCCAGTAACGAGAGCAATACCATCACGCCGACCACGGCTTTGAGTAGACCGATATAACTGACCTTGGCAAGCATAAGCAACGGATACCAAGTGGTCTGTTCCGCGTTCTCAATGGGGCCGAATACCGTGCCCACTAGCCAAGCCAGTGCGGCCGCCACTGCAATTTGCAATGGCAAAGAATGTCTAAGGGTTTTCCACATTGTCTTTTCCCTAATCACAGCGTTATAGCTGCATAATGATGATTTATCTGCATTTTTGTAGCGAATTGGCGACAAATCATAGCAAGTAGCGGAATTCAGCTCATGTGAAAGTTATGAACAATCTGGAATAACTAGTAACAAAATGGTTGGTTGGCGAATGAGACCACACTTTTCACTGCAAATACCAAGAAAGCGCATGATAAAAAAGCCCGCCATGACGGCGGGCTAGGGATAACCACAAAGCCATTATTGGGGGCGTTGGTTTTGTGGGTTGAGCTCTAAGTTGACAGGGGTATCTAGCTCTTGGTTCAAGGCTTTTTCAAGTTCTGCCACATTGGTGCCCGGTGTGGCTTCAAGTAGGGCAACGCCCTCTAGGTAACTTACCAAACTTAAACCGTATTTTTGAGCCAGCTCACTCGCGTGTGCTTCGGTCGCTTTGACCAAAATAGAGCCGGTAACAGTCAAAGGCGTGCTTTGCGCGGATACAGCGACCTTATCGCCAACCATCACGCCCATTTGTTCACCGCTCATGCTGCGAGCGCTGTTGGCCGTATCCACCACCACGTAGTCTTGGCCGTTCAATTGCACGCTACCTGCGCTAACACTCAAGCTAAAGCCCATGATAGCGAGTGCTGAGATCATCTTTTTCATACTTCGTCTCCTATTAACCACGGTGACCGATAACACGCAGTGACCATTGGGTCAGTTTGCCATCATCGCGGTTGTTGGGCATGGATTTAACCTCGCCACCTAAGGTGTACTGGCGTGTATCACCGTCAGTATCCGTGACATAGAGCCTCCACTGACCTTGCGATGCTTCACCATTAAATTTGTGCGATAGCATTAAATGGTCGGTAAAACCTTCTGGATAGGTGGGATCCAAGGTGTTTGACAGCATACTGTTACGTGGTGACATCAATACGCTGCGAGTCCCTGCGGGCGACTCTAACTCAATGAGCAAATCAGACATACGGCTGTGCTCAATCGAGGTACGCACTTGTACCGCCTCGATAGTGAGGTTATCGGCTACTTGCACACTGTCTGATGTCGCTACCGCCCCAGCATCGGCTATCGCAAGCCCAGTTTCACCCTCTTGGTTATGATAAGACCACGCCCAATCCGTGAACACTTGTGCAGGAAGTGGCTGATATGTCTTCGCCGCATCGAGTGCCGCATTGACATCAATCAAACCAAACCCATAGGTTGGGCTATACCAACGCCCCGCAGCATTTTGTTTCCAGCCCTCTAGGCCAGTCACCGTGCGCTCACCACCACGTGCTGTTTGATAGGTTAAAAGAACATCGGCATCGTCTGCATCCACGCGTGTCGCGGTCGTCGCTAATAGGTGACGAATATCGCGCTGCGATAGGTTCGGGTAGGCTGACATCATCAACGCAAATGCCCCTGAGGTATTTGGCGCCGCCGAGGAGGTCCCGTTCATCACGCTGTTGAAATCACAGGTGTTATCTATCTCCGTGCCACCGTGCAGGTCGTGCGAATCGTAAGGAATACTATCATCACGGTTATATCCCATCGTACAACCGGTGAGGTCCGTGGTGATATGAGCGGGTTTATTGGTGCCATACTCCCCACCCGGTGCAGTCAGGAACACATTGCTCCCGACCGACGAGTAGGAAGAACGTTCACCGTCTGCATTGAGCGCGCTAACCGTGACGTTCCAATAATTCGCATTATCAGACGATTGGTTGCTATTTTGCCACGGTAACCCATGGTTATCGTCGACAGGACCAAAGCGCTCACGATTAAACGAAGTACGCTTATAACCATTTCCCGCTGATTTGATGAATACCGCCCCCAGTCCGCCAAAGGCTTCCGTGCTCATTTTTTTGTATTGGGCATTCTGGCGACCATCATAGCTCATTGGGTCATCGCTGTAGGGATAGCTGCGCACCCCAGAACCACCATAGCTTTGGTTGAATATACGGACATCATCCGAATAGCCTTCGCGACCATGGCTGATCTCCCATGCATTTTGGCTTTGATATGCGAGGTAGTTATACCCTTGCAGGTTGGCAAGCGGCGCAACCCCCATACCGCCAAGGCCGTTATCTCGCACTGCGGCGATGATGCCAGCCACCGAGGTACCGTGTGCGGTATCACGATTACTCCAGCCTTCTGGCGTCGGGTCATTGTCACGCTCGACAAAATCGTAAGATTTTCCGGCACGGACATTGGCGGCCAAGTCTGGGTGGCCAATCTCCAACCCATCATCGACAACAGCGACATTGACGTTTTGGCCTAGAATAGCCTGTCGGTGAGCCCACCAAAGGTTTAGATCGTTCCCCGCTTGCCCACCTTCGAGGGCAAAGGCTTTTTGACCACTGTTGAGTAGGTGCCACTGCTGCGCTGTAAATGGGTCGTCGCCCGGCAAACAACGCTCTGCACTGGTGCGACTAATATCAACAGGCTCATTGCCCGTTAACGCCACACAAGCTTGTGGGTCTGGATCGGGCTCGACAGGCTCAGGCACTTTTGCCATCGCCCACGCCCCGGAGGTGTGGAAAAGCGCGCCGATAATCAACGCAAGAGAGCTGTGTTTGTGCATTTATCATTCCTTTTTACACTAACTAGACGTGTCTCGATTCTGAGAGACCCATCATTAGTAAAAAGAAATAACCTAATGATAAACAAGCAATTAAAGAAGATGTGATCTTGTGCCTAGCTTTTAAACAAAAATCATCTAAAAAACTGACCACACCCCGCACTTGTTAACATTTAATTCACGTAAAAAATCAGATATTGCGACAAAATAGGCAATATAAAAACGTAATAAGGTATACTTTTTTATTTTAAGGGAATTGTCACAGAATTATTTAAGAAATGATGCAAGTGCTTCACCTCGACGCACTCCAGATAAATCGGCTATTCGCCGTGTCCCCCCTTTCTCAGCCCGCAACCCAAAGAGTCATTGACCCATCGACGAGGGAGATAACGTCGAAGACGGATAAATCATCTACACTCATTAATGACAAATAAATCAATAAAGCAAGCGGATATTAATGGGAATAGTAAGGCGGATATCTTGAGTAAAGCGTCACTTGATCAGTTTAAACAGTACTTTTTTGATGCGCTGGATATCGTGCCACTGCCCTTATTGATATCGGAAGGGATTGTGACTGATGAAATTGGCAATAACAATCGCGTCCATATTTTCTTTAATCAAGCCTTCCGACAAGAACTCGGCTATACCCTAGATAGTATGCCAGACATCTACCAATGGTTTGAAAAAGCCTATCCGGATCCTACCTATCGGCAAGATGTCATTAACCAGTGGCATCAAGCCGTGCACGAAGCGCAAGCACGCGGTGAACGCACCGTTGAACTTCCGGCATTAATCACCCATGCCAATGGAGAGCAGCGTTGGTATGCGGTCACGGCACAAGTCGATGTCACGCCAAACCCAGATTGGCACATCGTTGTTTTTCGAGATATCCATCAACTCAAGACGTCACTTGATGAGACGACGCACGCCTCTCTGACTGACAGTCTGACCCAGCTAGCAAACCGGCGCGGTCTAACAGAATGGTTTGAGCAATATAGTCATCGCACTGCACTCGGCACTATTGTGTTAGATATTGACCGATTCAAGCAGGTCAACGATAGCTTAGGGCATATTGCGGGGGACCGGTTGTTAGTCCAGATCGCAAGCCAACTTAAGCAGTTTTCACCGTCGAAAGCATGCTGTGCCCGTTGGGGAGGCGAAGAATTTGTGATTATCATACCGGACTGTACACGCCAGGACGTGCTCCAGCTGGCCAACACCCTTTGCCATCATGTTTACCAAGAAGGGTTCTTGTGGCATGCCACTCGCCATCAGGTTAGCGTCAGCGCAGGCATTAGCTTCACAGAAGCGGACCATCATTCACTGGATGAGGTGGTTGCGCGCGCGGACCGAGCAATGTATACCGCCAAACAGCGTGGCCGCAATCAGGTATGCGCTGATCTCCCATAAGCTGCCACTAGCTTCGCCACGGTTGCATTGGCAATCGCCGTATCCTGCACCCCGGTACCAGTCAAATCACACACGGTGATCGCATTACGCGCGCGACACAAAGGACGACCGGATGCCACCACTTTGCCCAACTCTTCAACGTGCCGAGACAAAGCAAGGTGTTTTAATTCCCCCAAGGTTTCAGACTGAGTACGTCGGTCAACCACCAGCCAATCAGCACGTTGTAAGATCTCGGGGGCTAGTTCACGCTTTTCTGGGCTATCTGCCCCCATCGCCGTGATATGGGCACCAACCGGAATATCTTCCCAATAGATAACTGGCTTGGTCGCCGGCGTGGTGGTGACAATAATATCCGCCTCTTGGCAAGCGCTATTGGCACTGGTGTGAACATGTACGGTCAACGATAGGTCATGCTCTATCGAGGTTTTATACTGTTGGGCCTGCTGCTCATCCCTTGCCCAAACATGCACCGTGGTGATATCTCTGACCAAGGTCAGAGCGGCAACTTGAAGCCTTGCCTGCTTTCCGGCGCCAATCACGGCCACCTCTGTCGCATCATCTCGCGCACAATACTTGGCACTCACTGCCCCTGCGAGCGCGGTTCGAATGTCAGTGAGATAGCCGTCGTCAAACAGCACCGCATCCACCATCCCGGTTTTGGCCGAAAAGACCACCATCAAGCCATTCAGACTCGGGAGCCCGTATTGAGGGTTATCAAAGAACCCCGGACTTACTTTGATCGCGAATCGCTCTGCACCGTGGATATGTGCTGTTTTAACATCGACCTCCCCATTATTCTCCGCAATCGCCATACTCAACACTGGGGGCATGGTTACCTCGCCTCGTCCCAAGGCAATAAAGGCTTCTTCAATGATACCCAGTGACTGTCGGTCTAACCCTGTGACGGCTTCAATCTGTGGTCGATGAAATAATTGCATACAGGCTCCTTATTCATGCACTTGTTCACTGAGTTGTTGCACATCCGCTAAGGTGTCAGTCGACACATTTTTGCCGCTCACGACAATCACCACTTTCTTCCCTTGCCAAGCCAACCTGTGTTGCTTACATGCAGCCAATCCCACGACTGCCGCGCCTTCTACCCAGATATTTTCGCACTGCCACACATCGATCATCGCTCGCGCAATGTAGGTCTCATCGACGTGATAGTGCTCAGTCATCACGTTCGGCACCAATGCAAAGGTGTATTGATTTTCAAGGCCAATACCACCACCGAGGCTGTCAGCTAACGATGGCGTCTCGGTGACGGCAACCGGATAGCCCACACGTAGACTTTCTGCCATTGCGGCACCGTCGCGAAGAGACACACCAACCACAGATACGCGCGGTGCGATTTGGAAAACGGCAAGGCCTATTCCACCAATGAGCCCGCCGCCAGATAACCCCGCCGCAATCACATCGACATCAGGTAGATCTTCTACAATCTCTAGCCCAATAGTGCCTTGGCCAGCAATGATGTCGGGATGATCAAAAGGGGGGATATAACACAACCCTTCACGTTGCACGGCCTGAATCGCGATACGCTCTGCATCATCTTGTGAACGCCCTTCTACGCGAACATCCGCCCCCAGTGCTTTCACCGCTGCTACTTTATGCGACGGTACAAGAGACGATAGGCAAACCGTTGCTGGAATATTGAGTTGCTTCGCCGCGTAGGCCAGCGCACGCCCATGGTTTCCCGTTGAACATGTGATGACACCCCGTGAGCGCGCTTTATCGCTCAGCTGACTGAGCGCATAGGCCGCTCCCCTCAGCTTAAACGCACCAGTAGGCTGGCATGTTTCTAACTTGAGCCAAATTTCAGATTGGTAGCGGGCGGATAGTCCGGGCGAAAACACCAAAGGTGTACGAGTAGCAATGGCCCGTATCGAACGGCGCGCCAAGTACACATCATGCAAGCTTGGGGTCATCGGCCTCTCCTTTCGCTGCATTGCCATTTTGACAGCCTAGATCTCAAATGCGACTTCATCCAACCCCCGCCTGTGGGCGAGTGATGCCGTTATCACGTATCATAAATCAACCCTAAGGAGCCTTTATGAGTTGGATTGAAACGAACGAGGCCATCTTCCGGCTGAGTGTGTTTGTCGCCGTGCTGGCGGTGATGCTACTCGCTGAGTGGCGTAGGCCCAAGCGCCCCCTCACCAGAACACGGCGAGAGCGCTGGCGGGGCAATATTAGTTTGACGGTGTTTAATACCCTAACATTACGCTTGTTTGCCCCGCTAACGGCGGTCGGTGCCGCGTCATGGGCTCAAGCTCATCATGTGGGCGTGTTCAATGTACTCGCTCTGCCCGAGGCATTCGCGATAATACTGACACTGGTGCTGATGGATTTGGCTATTTGGTATCAACACAAGCTATTCCATCAATGGCCTTGGCTATGGCGTTTACATCTTGTCCACCACGCGGACATGGACATTGATGTCACCACAGGAGCACGTTTTCATACCGTAGAAATTTGGCTTTCCATGCTGATTAAATGTTTAGTTGTCATGATGCTCGGTGCGCCTGTGATCGGGGTGATCCTTTTTGAGACCTTGCTAAGCGGCATGGCCATGTTTAATCACAGTAATGTCGCCTTGCCCACACAGGTAGATGCATGGTTACGCCGCGTTATCGTCACCCCCGATATGCACCGGGTGCACCACTCGACCCGTTTTCATGAGTGCAATGCCAACTATGGTTTCAATCTGTCTTGCTGGGACCGCTGGTTTGGCACCTATGTGCCGCAACCGCGTAAAGGCCATCACGGGATGCGTATCGGCTTAGCCGAAGTCAGCCAAGCCACTGACGCCAGTCATATTTTGGGGATGCTGCGTTTACCTTTGCGTTGGCGTATACTTCAGCGCGCCTATCAAAACAACAAGGAGATGCAGGCGCATGAGCCAAGTCATCGTCACATCCAAAAACCCCGCTAAAATCGCCGCCGTTGAAGCTGCCTTTCGTGATGTTTTTCCTGAACAGCCCTTTACGTTTACCGGTGTCGCGGTCCCCAGCGACGTACCAGACCAACCCATGACAGAGAAAGAAACCTATGCCGGTGCCTGCAACCGTGTTCAGCATGCCAAAGCAAAATACGAAGGGGATTTTTACGTCGGGGTAGAAGCCGGACTAGACCACCAGCATACCTTTGCATGGATGGTAATCGACGATGGGACGACACGCGGTGAAGCGCGCTCAGCCTCTCTACCGCTACCGCCAGAGGCACTGCGCGCATTACACCATGGCGAGGAGCTGGGGGATGTGATGGATCGTATGTTCAGCGAGCAGAACGTTAAGCAAAAAGGCGGCGCGATTGGTATGCTCACTGGACATCGCTTAACGCGCTCAAGCGTTTACCATCAAGCACTTATCTTAGCCTTGATTCCGTTTCTACATCCTCATCTTTACCGCTGATAAGCCAAGAAAAAACGGAGCCATAAGGCTCCGTTATCAATAAAACTGTGGCGTTTCCGCTAGTCGGTGTGCGCTTTCTGCTCTGCTTCGCTTTTGAGTAAACGCGCCAGCCACGCTTTACTGTCATCATCAAGGCGCTTGAGCTCATTGGATCCGCGCGTCACGGTAGCGATGCCAACCCCCAGCAACTGACTCAGTTGGCGCTGGCTCATTTTACCTTCCAATAGCTCGTGTAAAATATTGATCCTCGCGACCAAGGTATCACGCTCATCTGGCGTCAGTAGCGCCGTCAGCAACGCATCATCATGGCCATCTTGTCCGGCACGACGCACTAAAGCGATAACATCTTGCCACCCTGAAAATGCAGGTGATTGCGACATGGTTTCCTCTCACGGTTAACGTCAGTGCGGCAAGTGTACCATTAATAACGTTTCGCTAACTCGTTGGCCCGTAAAAATTGAACCGGCTCCCCCAATAGCTGACGGTAATAAATTTCAAACATCAGCACATTTTGCACATAATGGCGGGTTTCATAAAACGGGATCGACTCAATAAAGGCAATCGCATCCATATGGCCTTGCGATCGTTCTAACCAGCGCGATACCCGATGCGGGCCAGCATTATAGGCAGCAAAGGCTAAGATGCGATTGCTCTCAAAGCGATCTAGCATCATTTTTAGATAGCCACTGCCAAGACGAATGTTCACCCCAGGATCGCTTAAACTCGCCGGCCCTTCGTAGTCATAACCAAGCTCCCGCGATGTTTCTCGCGCCGTCCGCGGCATGAGCTGCATTAAGCCCCGCGCGCCAACATGAGACACCGCGTGAGTAAAGAAGGCACTCTCTTGCCGAGACAACGCCATTAATGTGGTTTTATCCACCCCTCGCTCACGGCTGAAAAACTCAAACCACCACTGATGCGCAAGCGGGAAACGCAACGATAAGTGATCCCACATTTTTCCGGCGATCGTTGCCTGCACCGCCAAGTGATACCAGTGCTTTTTACTGGCGTATGCCGCCAATAACGCAATTTGCGCATCGCTGGCGCGGTTGAGGACGTAATACCATTCACGTTTCGCGGCATAGATTTTGTTCAGCGCAATCAGCTCATCCACTCGCGCTAACACATCTTTCACTGGCATCAGCCCCTCTTCTTTGAGGACCGCTGATCGGGAAGGGATATGAATGGCTTGATCCAAATGCTGCGCCGCAGCGACACTGTAGAAGTTGCGCTCTCCCACCATGCTGGCGAAGGCACGATTAGCTTGCTCACTATCCCCCAACTCGAGCTGAATGCGCGCATCCCAATAGCGCCACTTCAACGATTGCTTCTCGCTATCACTGAGCAGCGACAGCCACGCATTAAGCGCGTGCCAATCATCGTCCAATAACGCTAACCGGAAGCGCCGCTCAATCAAGCCATCGTTGCGGGTATTGCGAAGCATGCGATCACGCCACCCCGCAAGAGCAGGATCGTCATCATTCATCAATTGGCTGATCAGGTAATCGGCAATTTCTTGGCGTTCACGCTTATCATAATGTTGCCCTTCAACCGTACGACGAAACTGACGAATGGCTTGCGCTTCGTCTTTACGCGACAAGCGTTCAAATGCCAGCCGGGTTAGCTTTTGGTTAAAAGGCGTCACCTGACTGCGCTTGGAAAAGTCAGCCACCTTCTCAGGCTCATCATAAAGCGCCAGTACCTGCTCGCCTTGTGGCTGATAAGACGCCGGTAATTGGCGATTTAAATACCGCATCAGGCTACGGTTACGTGCTTCAAAGGTTAATAGCATCCGCTGTAAGATCAGCTCTCCGGTTAAGAGTTTTTGCTCAGATAAAAAACCGAATAAGGGATCGCAAGCACTGTCTACCGACTGACCCGAGAGATAAAGCGATTTCGCCCCACTGCGCGCCAATGCGCGGTTGCCTGCCTGACTGTGGGCGTAATAATACTGGCACTGATAACGCTCACCACGCGGGACATCGGTCTGAAAAGCCACCAAGGTTTTCCATTCCCCTCGATCGGCAAGCAAGGTCAAATAGTCGGCCCGTAAGCTGTTTACAAAAGGCAACGAATTGTAGCGGTTAATAAAGTTAGTGACCGACTTGTGCGACTTTAATGACAAATTGCGAGTAAAGTCACGATAGTCCAAATAGGGATAAAGCGGGTAATCACGAAGCTGGCCCTTTAAGGTGCGAAAGCGCTTGAGATCACCACGCTCGATGGCGTCGATTGCGGCCTCATATTGGCGCTGTTGCAGCGTTAATTCGGTGCCGTCAGGGGTGGCTGAGGCCAACACCGCCGGCGCGGCAAAGCTGGATGTCACTAATACGCCTGACACTAAAGGGCGTGAGAAGGCACGGACACAGGCGACAGCGAGACGATACGCTGCGCCATATGGCCGGGAGAAGGCAGTGAGTAATTCCATGTCAACGGTTGCTCCTGTGTTCCTAACATCGAGTAGACAACAGCCTGGCAGGCAAATTCCCTCGATGTTAACGCCTGAATATGACGATCACTGTTAAACTTGGCAAAGTTAACGTTAGAATAGCGTCTTTCACTCCACAACTATTAACGCGAGCAGAAATGGCTGAGTACGTATATACCATGTCGCGGGTGAGCAAGATCGTGCCACCTAAGCGCCAAATTCTGAAAGATATTTCTCTATGTTTCTTCCCCGGCGCCAAGATCGGTGTGTTGGGTCTAAACGGTGCGGGTAAATCGACCCTATTGCGCATCATGGCCGGTATCGATACCGACATTGAGGGTGAAGCCCGTGCGCAACCAGGCTTAAAAGTGGGGTATCTGCCCCAAGAGCCGGTATTGGACGAAGACAAAACGGTTCGTGAAACCGTCGAAGAAGCGGTTGCCGATGTTAAAGACGCGTTGAACCGACTCGATGCGGTTTACGCGGCTTACGCTGATCCAGATGCAGATTTTGACGCCTTGGCGCAAGAACAAGGAGAACTGGAAGCCTTGATCCAAGCGAAAGACGGTCACAACCTCGACAACGCCCTTGAACGTGCCGCTGACGCCTTGCGCCTCCCTGAGTGGGATGCACAAATTAAGCACCTTTCGGGTGGTGAGCGCCGTCGTGTTGCCATTTGTCGCTTGCTCCTTGAGAAACCAGATATGCTGCTTCTTGATGAGCCAACCAACCACTTGGATGCCGAATCTGTTGCATGGCTTGAGCGCTTCTTGGTCGATTACACCGGTACTGTGGTAGCGATTACCCACGACCGCTACTTCTTGGATAACGCTGCTGGCTGGATTCTGGAGCTTGACCGTGGTGAAGGTATTCCTTGGGAAGGTAACTATACCTCTTGGCTGGAACAGAAAGACGTTCGCTTGAAGCAAGAAGCGTCACAAGAAAAAGCACGTCAAAAAACCATCGAGAAAGAGCTCGAGTGGGTGCGTCAGAATCCAAAAGGACGTCAGGCCAAATCTAAAGCGCGTATGGCGCGTTTCGAAGAGCTTAATACGTCAGATTATCAACGCCGTAACGAGACCAATGAGCTGTTTATCCCACCGGGTCCACGCTTAGGCGACAAGGTCATTGAGGTGAACAACCTCACCAAATCCTTTGGGGATCGTGTCTTGATTGACGATTTGTCGTTCAGTGTGCCTAAAGGGGCCATCGTCGGTATTATCGGTCCAAACGGTGCGGGTAAATCGACGCTGTTTAAGATGCTAAGTGGCACTGAGCAACCAGACTCAGGCACCGTGGAAGTGGGTGACACCGTCCAATTGGCATCGGTGGATCAGTTCCGTGACAGCATGGATGACAATAATACTGTCTACGACGAGATCTCAGAAGGGGCGGACATCATTCGCATTAACAACTTTGAGTTGCCAGCGCGCGCCTATGTGTCTCGTTTCAACTTTAAAGGGAGCGATCAGCAAAAACGCATCGGTGAGCTTTCCGGTGGTGAGCGTAACCGTGTCCACCTTGCCAAACTGCTTAAAGCAGGCGGTAACGTACTCCTTCTCGACGAACCGACTAACGACCTTGACGTAGAAACCTTGCGTGCACTCGAAGAAGCCCTGCTTGAATTCCCAGGCTGTGCCATGGTGATCTCGCACGACCGCTGGTTCCTAGACCGTATTGCAACCCATATTCTTGACTATCGTGACGAAGGCCAAGTGAACTTCTTCGAAGGTAACTTTGCTGAATACACCGATTGGTTGAAGAAAACCTTAGGGGCGCAAGCCGCTGAGCCGCACCGCATCAAGTACAAGCGCGTCGCGAAGTAATCGCCGCACGACAGGCCCTGCTGGACGGGTTGAGGTAGCATTCTACCGCCTCAGCCCCCAGCGGGGCTTTTTATGCGTCCTAAACCGTATTGTCTCCGGTACATAGCGCAATAAAGGTAACCAAACGTTGCAAAAGTGAGACAAAACGTCTAATTCCCGTGCCATCTGCACCCCATTGCCTACACTGAAAACAGACATCTATAGGAGATGCTGTCATGTCAGAGCGTAGAAAATATTCCCGCGTGATGTATCGTGCTCCCGCGATACTCAAACAGGATGGTCGTGAATGGCACGCACACGTACTCGATTTATCCCTAAAAGGCGTGCTACTCAGTTTGCCCAACAATTGGGAATCTGACCCTGAGCGTAAAGAGTTCGACTTGGTCTTTTTTCTCCATGATTCAGAGATAGAATTAGACATGGAGTGCATTCTCGTGAACAACTGCGCGAATTACTTACATCTTTATATCGATCACATTGACATTGATAGTGCCAGTCATTTAAAAAGGCTCGTTGAACTTAACGTCGGCAACGATGAACTTCTCCATCGCGAGCTCGCACAACTGACTGACCATATGGCGGAGCCACAAGCTTAGTGCCCGCGCGGTCATGGACGGTATTTAATGCAGGCCAGCAGTAGCCAGTCATGACAGATCACATTCATATCGCCGTCACGCACCCCAATGGCGTGAAGCACTTCACCCTCTGCCCCACTCGTAAAAAGGTGGTGCAGACGCTCGCGCTTGTGTTACTCGCACTGCTCACCGTCACCTTTGCCAGCTTGTACTTTCTCTCTGCACGCTCAACAGAGGCCGAAGCCGCCGTGGAACGTTTACGGGATGAACGGGCGGCGCTGAATGCGGAATTAGCGGTCCTGCAACAAAAACGGGATGAGTTAACCGCAACCATTGAAAATAAAGACGTTGAGCTTACTGCGCTCACGCAACGCGTGGTGACCGTCGAAGATATGCTGGGGTTAAACTCGGTCGCTAAAGACGCCTCACTCACTCACCGTTTAGACGTCGCGGCCATTAACTCTGCAGTGCGGTACACCATGTTGCAGCTCATCCCCAACGGCAAACCGATTGAAAGTTATCGGCGCTCATCCGGATTTGGTTCACGCACACATCCAGTCACCGGCAAAGCCAAATTTCATATGGGATTAGATTTGACCGCAGACAAAGGCACGCCCGTTTATGCACCTGCAGATGGCGTAGTGGAATACGTACGCCCGAGTCGCAAAAAAGGCTATGGCAACTTTGTCAAAATCGACCATGCTTTCGGCTTTATGACCTTGTACGCACACCTTGATAAATTCAATGTGCGCAGTGGTCAGTTCGTGAAAAAAGGCGATCTGATTGCTTGGTCCGGCAACACTGGCTTATCGACAGGTCCTCACCTGCACTATGAAGTCCGTTTTTTGGGACGCGCGCTGGACCCGCGCCGCTTTATTAAATGGAGCGCTGAGAACTTTGATACCTTGCTGGAAAAAGAAAAACGTGTGGGTTGGGGCCATTTAGTTTCGGTAGTAGAAAACTTGGTAGAAACTCAGGTTCAGGTCGCCAATATGCCCGACCCTGAGCCACCGCTAAGTACCGCGCAACAGCGCGAGGCGGATTTAGACGTGACACCTACCAACGTCTCGATGTAGTCACTCAACAAAGCTCACAGAGATCTGCGCCTGCGCAGCGAGACACGTGAGCTTTGTTGTTTATCACTGCGGTTAGAGGTCTTCTAACACATCCAATGCATCAGACAGCTTGCTTACCCCAAAGACTTGCATGCCCTCAAGCGGCTGCTTTGGCATATTCGCTTTCGGGACTACCGCTTTTTTAAAGCCGTGTTTCGCCGCTTCCATCAAGCGCTCTTGACCACTCGGCACAGGGCGAATTTCACCGGCCAAGCCCACTTCGCCAAAGACCACCAAATCACGGGGTAAAGGTCGATCGCGGAAACTAGAGATCAGCGCCAACAACAAAGCGAGGTCGGCACTGGTTTCGGTCACTTTGACGCCACCCACCACATTGACGAACACGTCTTGATCCGACATTTGCAGCCCGCCATGTTTGTGCAACACCGCCAACAATAACGCCAGTCGGTTTTGTTCTAAGCCCACCGCGACACGACGAGGATTGGCTAGCTGCGAATAGTCGACCAGTGCTTGTAGCTCTACCAACAAAGGACGGGTCCCTTCCCATACCACCATCACCGAGCTTCCCGACGTCTGTTCTTCACCGCGGGAAAGGAAAATCGCCGAAGGGTTGCTGACCTCTTTCAGCCCTTGCCCGGTCATCGCAAACACACCCAATTCATTCACCGCCCCAAAGCGGTTTTTGTGGCTGCGTAAGGTTCTAAAGCGACTGTCACTTGAGCCATCGAGTAGAATCGAACAGTCAATACAGTGCTCGAGCACTTTCGGCCCAGCCAAGGTGCCGTCTTTGGTCACATGGCCAACCATAAATATCGCCACGTTGTGCTGTTTCGCGTAGCGCGTTAAGGCGGCCGCTGACTCGCGTACTTGAGACACGCTACCCGGTGCCGATTGCACATCACCGACATGCATGACTTGAATCGAGTCGATAACCATGATTTTAGGTTGCTCTTTCTTAGCGACCTGACAAATGGTTTCAACGCTGGTTTCGGATAACAGCTTGAGTTTGTCTTTGGGAAGCCCAAGTCGGTCAGCACGCATCGCAACCTGTTGGAGTGACTCTTCACCAGTGATGTATAGCGTCGGTAAGTGCTGCGCTAAGCCCACCATGGTTTGCAATAGCAAGGTACTTTTACCGGCACCCGGATTGCCCCCAATCAAAATGGCCGCGCCAGGCACAATCCCACCACCAAGAACGCGGTCTAGCTCTTTAAAACCACTGCTCAGGCGTGGCACTTCTTGCAAGTCAATCTCTTGCAACGTCTGTACTTTACCTTCCGCACTCCCCGCGTAGCCGGCATATTTTTCATTGCGCGCGACTTGAGGGGACGCGGCAAGGCGTACTTCTGTGATGGTATTCCACGCACCGCACGCTGAGCATTGCCCTTGCCAGCGGGGAAAATCAGCGCCACAGTCATTGCACACGTAGGCCCGTTTTGTTTTTGCCATTCGCACTCCAATACGTATGATGTCAGCTAATTCACAAAATGATTGCTATCTTATTAATTATTCCCAAACTTTTTTGATAGCGTGCCGCTACAAAAGCAGGCCAATACTTTAACAGACTTTGCCATGAAGCAGGATGATTACCAGGGACTGATTGAGCAACTGCTTCCTCTTTCCCAAACCCCAAAATTTGAGGTGCTGCTCGACAAGCTAACGGCTAACGAGCCGAACTCTGCCAAGCTGCTGATCAAAATGGAGATCAGGCGGCTGATGGCGCCGTGCAATCGCACCATTGATTTGCGTGGAAAAGTCGATGGCGAATGTCACGAATATGACTTGCATGGCAAGAAGCATTGGTTGGACGATGTTGCCATTAACTATTACTACGAGCGCTTGCCACTTTATAATGGGCAACTGACCCAAGGGTTATGGGAAGATCTGCACAACACCCCAAATAACTTTCGCGTCCAACACGAGAAAGCCAAGCAGAACCAGCAAAAAGGGCAAGGCCCAGTCACCGATAGTGCTCAAACGGCGTTATTACCCGAGAAGCTGACCTTTGGCAGCTATCTATCACGCAGCGAAAGTCGCATTCACTATGCTACGCAAGTCTTGATCACCTTGCAGTCGGGTCAGGAAGTTCACGGGACCACCAGCGACTTATCAAACTCAGGCTGCCGCGTGCGCGTCCCCGCCGCCTTTGACTACCCGCCAAGCTCAGAAGTCACTGTCCGGTTTGCGGCGTTAGCAAAGAAGTATCTCGACCCCGATCTTGAAGATGGCTTGAGCTACCGCATTATTGGTGTGGACCAAAACAATGATAGTACGAGCAATGCTTGGTTACGCCTGCGTCTTGATACCAGCAGTGACGCCATCAAACGGGCATTGGAGTCCGAAATGGCATCGCCAGACTTTCGCGGGAAACAAGACGGGGAAGATAAACTGCTGACCCTCAAGCTGCAAAGCTATGAGCAATCTTTTTTGCATCACACCAGCGTACTGCCGCTCTATTTTGCACAAGATAAAATGGAGTATGTGCTCAAAACGCGACAAAATCATAGCCTTTGGGATTACTGGCATGATGAACGCAACCAGCCTGTGCTCAATCATCTTTTCGACCCACAACGCCTTTCATTATTACAAGTCGAAGGGGCGGCCAATAGCCAGTTGCTGCTTTACTGTTTTTATGTTGACAAAAATAAACGTCGCTTTTTCTACTCAGCCTCCCCCAGTGAGATGAGTGTGGAAGAGCGCCAGCTGTTTTGGAAATTAGGGGCTAAACGGGCATCTTGGCGGGCGTTTAAAGTGACCATGTCGGCCATCACGGCTGCCGATATCGAACGACTGCAGGATGTATCGCCAGACTGGCTCAACAAATTGAAGACATTGACGCACGTGGCGCTGGTACAGGATGTGACACATCATGATGCGCAGCAGGCCTATTTAAGTCACCCCAAACCCGAACGCTCGAGCCAAGCACTGCGCCGCTTTTTACATGAGCGTAATCCTGTGAGCCAAGCCAGCTTAATTTCCTCCGATATGCAGCCGCAGCGCCGTGAGCCACGTTATCAATACCGCTCTAAGGTCTCTTTGGTGCATGCTGAACAGGGGTTTATGGAAGGCGCGCTGTTAGATTTTTCCTCGGGCGGACTGAATGTTGCACTCAAGCAGCCCTTTCAAGGGGCAAAAGACGATCTGATCTCTGTCTCTCTCGATGCCTTTGTGAAAATAGACCGCCGCGCGCCTTTGGTAGATATGCCTTATCAGGTTATCCGAGTCAGCCCTAAACGCAATAATATCCAGCTAAAGCTGGTCAACGAAGCCCCGAATACTCGCCGACGCCAATACTTACGCCGTTTGATTGAGCACAACCAAGAAAAACTCACCGTGTTGGATGAGATCTTACCCGATCCGCCACTGGTGCGAGCCATGCACCAATTATTGCTGACCCGGCTCACCGTGCAGCCTTACTTTATACGCCGAGACAATGGCGTACTCTCGGTATCCGCGGTCGGCATTAACCTACCACCGAGCCGGTTACACCGATTACTCGAGCGCGCCGGTGGAGGGCGACAGATTTCCTTCTACCCCTTGTTTGGCGACAAAATTCATACGCGCACGCATGAGGTTTCCCGCCTGTCTCAACCGCAAAAAGAACTGATCCGCGAATACTATGTCTGGATGGACATGCAAGATGAAATCGTACGCAGAGTGCATACCTTCGCGGATAGCGAGTTTGAGTCCGACGATGCCCGCCGCAAGTTTATTGAGCTGGCTCAGCGCGGTGGGCTATTTGCCGTACTGCGCAACCGCATGGCGCCGCTTGCTCATGCGGAACAAGAAATCAATCCCGAAAAACTCGCGGCATTGTTACAACGCGATACCCATAAAGCGCGCCAGCTCGAGGATGAGTTTGCCGCACTGTGCGCGTATGGCGAGCTGGTCGATGTCACCGATGAGGTGCTGATGCGCCTTGGCTGTTAGCGAGCCTGCCAACTGATACGTCCCTCGCGCAAGCTTGCCGATAGGATACAAAGCACACCGCCTAACCAAGCGTGTTTCACCGCCGCTTGCGCTTGGGCGTTGACCATCGGCTTGGCATGGTAAGCAACACCAAGCCCGGCGGCGTTCATCATGGGTAAATCGTTGGCACCATCCCCGACCGCAAGGGTATTTTCTGCTGCAATATCATATTGTTGTGCCAGCATCGTCAGCACGTCTGCCTTTCGCTGGGCATCGACCACCTGCCCTTCCACTTCTCCCGTCAGCTTTCCGTGCGCTATCGAGAGTTGGTTGGACTCGGCATAATCTAGTGACAGCATCTCTTTAAGGTGATCAGAGAAATAGGTAAAGCCACCAGAGGCAATTGCCACCTTCCAGCCATGCGCACGTAAACTGGCGACTAAACGCGCCATATCCGGCATCAAAGGCAACGTGGATTTCACTGACGCTAGGATTTGGCTGTCCGCGCCTTTCAACGCGGCAACACGCTCGCGTAAACTGGCTTCAAAGTCTAGTTCACCCAGCATGGCACGTTCTGTCACCGCGGAGACCGCACCCCCAACCCCCGCTAACGCAGCTATTTCATCAATACATTCGATTTGAATCGCGGTTGAATCCATATCGAATACCGCAAGACCCGGCTGACTGAGATCTGGCAGACCGTGCACGTCCGCACAATCTAGGCCAAGCAAATGGACAATGGTTTGATGCGCATCGGTTAATGGTCCTGCCATTAATAAGACTTCATAAGGCCCTACCCGCCAGCCATCAATCGGTGTCACCGCTTCGCCAGTAAAAAAAGCAATATCATCAAGCTGGCGCGGATCTACCAGCTCACCAAAGAGCACCCATCCACCTTGACGTCGGGTATAGCGACTGTAGATCGACAACGATGGGAAACGTTGATAAAGCGTTGGGGTGCGGTAAATTTTAAAAGGCGTCGCGTCCATGGTTGTAGGCGTCCTTGCGGCCGAAGCCGTCGATTGAATAGTGAATGAATCGTATTGAGGCTGTGATACCATAAAACCGGCACTGAGCTCCAGTGCAATTTATTCTGGCGGTTTAGCTTTTGAGGTGGCTATGTTTACGGTTTCGCGACAAGCACTGCGACGCGTGGTGAAATGGGGGATCTTGTTCAGTGCGATCGCTGCAATTGCGGCGTTGATGCTTTACAGCACGACATTAAGCCAGCGCCAATATCAAGCGCTCTACCAACAAACGGATGAGCTGGCACAACTGATGACCCGTCAGATTGGCGCACAAGCCTACGACGCCTTGGTGGATAAGAACTATCAGCCATTACAAACTATGGCCGACGCCTTGGTCAAAGAGCCTCTGATCCGCGATGCGAGTTTCTACCGCCTAAACGGTCAGGCCGTGGTGCACTCGGCTAATGCCCTGCCACTCGAAACGGCGGTTGGATTAACCACACCGCTTGGGTTAGAAAGCCGCGGCCGTCAGCAACTCATGGCCCCCATTAGCCGAGAGGGCGATGTTGCAGGCTTTCTCCGTCTCACGCTAGAACATCAGGCGGTCACAGAAAAAGCCCATCACCAATTGCAAGAGAACATGAATCAGTTTCGCACCCTGCTAGTACTTGCGATTCTGTTGGGAGCATTGCTGGTTGGCATGCTTAAGCGTCGCGACAGCCAAACCTCATTGCTTCCTTGGTAACCCAACTCAGATACACACGAGGGCGCCTCAAACCTCACTCATAAAAAAAGAGATGGCCAAAGCCATCTCTTTGATGCATGAATCCTTTATCCTTACAGGAAGGATTGTCCATAGTCCATCGGCGACGTGCCAAAATAAGCCGCTAGTGATTGGCCAATATCGGCAAAGGTTTCACGGCGACCTAATGACCCCGCAGGTACCTTGCTGCCATAAACCAGAGCAGGAATGTGCTCACGGGTATGGTCAGTGCCCGGCCAAGTCGGATCACAGCCGTGGTCGGCAGTGAGGATCAAGACATCATCTTCTTCCAGCATGGCCATGATCTCTGGCAAACGCGCATCGAAGTATTCCAAGGCCGCAGCGTAACCAGCCACATTACGGCGGTGACCATATGCAGAGTCAAAATCAACAAAGTTGGTAAAGACTAAGCTGTTATCACCCGCGTCTTTGATCGCGTCTTTGGTCGCGTCAAACAGCGCTTCAAGGCCTGTCGCTTTGATCTTTTTGGTGATCCCGCAATGGGCGTAGATGTCGGCAATCTTACCA
Organism: Salinivibrio sp. IB574; assembly: GCF_001996205.1. Taxonomy (NCBI): domain Bacteria; kingdom Pseudomonadati; phylum Pseudomonadota; class Gammaproteobacteria; order Vibrionales; family Vibrionaceae; genus Salinivibrio; species Salinivibrio sp. IB574. Next base: position 60,571 of record NZ_MUFN01000011.1, read on the forward strand.
ATCGAAATCACGTCCCCGCCTTTCTCGTCCACGATTTTTTGCAATACCGTGGCCGATGGTGGCTCAACTGACAAATCACGACGGTTACCCGTACGCTCAAATTGGCCTTTGCCTGGGCCCACAAATGGACGCGCAATCACACGACCAATGTTGTAGTCTTCCAGCTCTTCACGCACGATTTGGCACAGCTCGTACAGGTTATCGAGGCCGTAGGTTTCCTCGTGACATGCGATTTGGAACACAGAATCTGCAGAGGTGTAGAAAATCGGCTTACCGGTTTTCATGTGCTCTTCGCCCAAATCGTCCAGCACTTGAGTGCCTGACGCATGACAGTTACCCAAATAGCCCGGCAGCTTGGCACGCTCGACAATACGATCTAGCAGCGCTTGCGGGAAGCTATTGGTCTGGTCAGTGAAGTAACCCCAATCAAATAGCACGGGGACACCGGCAATTTCCCAGTGACCAGACGGGGTATCTTTGCCAGATGACAACTCTTTCGCGTGCGCATAGGCACCGATGATCTCTGCGTTGGCATCTAGCCCTTCAGGGAAGTAACCCGATGATTCTTCACATGCCTTACCTAGACCTAATTTGGTGAGGTTTGGCAATGAAAGCGGGCCGCTGCGGTCGGCATTATCCGCTTCGCCTTTGGCACACGCTTGAGCAATGTGGCCCAAGGTATTAGCACCTTGGTCACCGAATTTAACTGCGTCTTCAGTGGCACCAATACCAAATGAATCTAAAACTAATACTATTGCGCGTTTCATGATCGCCTCCGTTAGACGTCTTCTAGGCTGATGCGACGGTAAACGTCTGGCGTCGCACTTGGCGCCGTATCAGCCACTTTTACTGCGGCTCGCACCGCATTCGCCGCTTGTTGCCATTGCTCTTCAGTTTGAGCATGGAGCATGGCGAGCGGTGTTTGCCCGTCCACGTGTTGCCCCAGACGAATCATTTCGTTCAGCCCAACGGCATAATCAATTTTATCGCTAGCAACCCGACGGCCGCCACCTATTTCTACCATAGCCATGCCCAATGCTCGGGTATCCATGGCACTGACTATACCTGAATCCGTCGCGTAGACTGGCTTAATGATAGCGGCGGTAGAAAGATAGCGCTCCGGCGACTCAACAAAGTCACGCGGACCACCCAGTCCAGCCACCATTTTGGCAAAGCACTCAGCCGCACGGCCACTGTCTAGTGCTTCATCCAGTTTCTGTTTTGCGCTGTTCACATCGTCTGCAAGCCCGCTAATCACCAGCATATCCGCACACAGTGCCATAGTGACATTGTACAAGCGTGGATTGCGGTATCGACCGGTCAGAAAATCAACCGCTTCTTTGACTTCTAGCGCATTGCCGGCAGAGGATGCCAATACTTGGTTCATGTCGGTTAACAAAGCGCTCGTTTTCGTACCTGCGCCATTGGCAACCGCCACAATCGATTTGGCAAGCGCCTCGGAATCTTCATACGTGGGCATAAATGCCCCCGACCCCACTTTGACATCCATCACCAATGCATCTAACCCTGCCGCCAGTTTTTTCGACAAGATAGAAGCGGTGATCAGAGAAATGTTGTCCACGGTTGCCGTGACATCGCGGGTCGCATAAACGCGTTTGTCCGCAGGCGCCAAAGACCCGGTTTGACCGATAATCGCAACGCCAGCATCACGTGTGACATCACCAAACACTTGGTTACTCGGCATGATGTTATAGCCGGGAATCGATTCCAGTTTATCTAGCGTTCCCCCCGTGTGTCCTAGACCTCGGCCGGAAATCATGGGCACATAACCGCCACATGCTGCTACCATAGGGCCAAGCATTAATGAGGTCACATCACCGACACCACCGGTCGAATGTTTATCCACCACGGGACCATCAAAATTCATATGTGACCAATCGATGGTCATTCCCGAGTCGCGCATTGCACACGTCAGAGCAACACGCTCATCCATGGTCATGTCGTTGAAGTAAATCGCCATCGCAAAGGCGGCAATTTGCCCTTCTGAGACCGATTCGTCGGCCACCCCTTGGATAAAGGTATAGATTTCTTCTTTGCTTAACGCGATGTTGTCACGTTTCTTACGAATAATTTCCTGAGGTAAGATCATCCATCCTCCTTACCGGCAAGACAGGGCAAGCAGTCACTTGCCCTGCGAATCTCATCACTAAGGATTAGTAGCCGCCTTGCGCTGCTTTTTCACCTTCACCCAGCGTATGTAATAAATTTGCTAACAAGCTTGAAGCGCCAAAGCGATAGTGGCGACTGTCTGCCCAGCTCTCGCCCAAGATACGATCAGCCATCGCGAGGTATTGCTGCGCATCCTCAGCAGTGCGTACACCACCGGCTGGCTTAAAGCCCACTTTATCCGCAACACCTTTGTCTTTAATCACGTTAAGCATAATTTCTGCCGCTTCTGGCGTGGCATTCACCGCCACTTTACCGGTTGAGGTTTTGATAAAGTCAGCGCCCGCATCAATTGAGATTTCAGACGCACGCTTGATAAGCGCGTCTGTTTTCAGTTCACCGCTTTCGATGATGACTTTTAGCAGCGCTTGATCGCCACAGGCAGCTTTACATTGTTTGACCAGTTCCAAACCGATCTCTTCGTTCCCCGCCATCAATGCACGATAGGGGAAAACAACGTCAACTTCATCGGCGCCATAGGCCACGGCCGCCTTGGTTTCAGCCACGGCAATATCAATATCATCGTTGCCGTGAGGGAAGTTGGTGACGGTAGCGATACGCACCTCGGGGGTGCCTTGCTCACGCAGCGCTTTTTTTGCCACCGGAATGAAACGTGGATAGATGCAGATCGCAGCCGTGTTACCGACTGGTGATTTCGCGTTCTGACACAAAGCGATCACTTTTTCATCCGTGTCATCATCATTCAGTGTGGTCAGATCCATTAATTTCAGTGCGCGTAGGGCTGCGGTTTGTAATTCGTTCATGGGTATCTCCAGTCCTCATTCTTTTGCCAAACAGTTATGGGTTGGCCACTGTGTAAACAACCTATTAGCAGGTTGCCGTTCAGCGGACTTGGCTCCTTGAAGTTTGAGGCTGGACATCTCGCCGCCTTCAACCAACCATCCTTGTTGCCGCGTGCAAACGTGATGTGTTTGCGTGTTCCGCCGTTGGACGTTCTAGATTGGGGCTAGCCACACCTTGTTGCTAACCATAAGAGGAAAATAAGGGATTGTGGCACCCTCAAACTATGACGGTGTTCACTTATTTTACCAACGCCATCCAAGCAAAACTAGATTTTACCGTTTCTGTTGAAATACACACTGTTGCCCACCAGCACCAATCGCAAAGATGGAGAATACTTAGCCGGTTAAGAAAAGAAACGCTCCACCACCCACTGGTAACCAATGCCTCCCAAATAGACACCGACAATCCCCATTATTCCTGATAAAACCGGTGGCGCTGGGATAGGGAGTTTAATCGCACTGAATAACACCCCGACCAAAAAACCTGCCACAAGCGCCAGTAAGACTTCCTGCATAGTATTTCCTTATTTTGTTGATAGATATCGCACTAACTAAGTATGGTCATCACAAATAAAAACGCCACACAGTCTCCTGTGTGGCGTTTTTGATGACACATGGTTGGGGGAAATTAACCCATCATGGTCAAGGTTAGGAACAGACCAGCAATAGTCGCAGACATCAGGTTAGATAGCGTACCTGCCGCAACGGCTTTCATACCAAAGCGTGCAATGTCTGGACGACGGTTTGGCGCAAGGCCACCCAGACCACCCAGCAGGATGGCGACAGATGACAAGTTTGCAAAGCCACACAATGCGAATGAAATGATCGCTTGTGTTTTCTCTGTCATCAGTGCACCTGTTTGCGCGACTAACTGACCGTTTTCACCTAGATACTGGGTGAAGTTCAAGTAAGCAACGAATTCGTTCACAACCAGTTTCTGGCCGATGAAAGAACCGGCAACGATGGCTTCTTCCCATGGCACACCAATCAAGAAGGCAAGCGGAGCGAAGACATAACCTAGGATGAGCTCAAGCGTGATGTCTGGATAACCGAACCAGCCACCGATGCCGCCTAGCATGCCGTTAATCAGTGCAATCAAGCCGATGAATGCCAGTAGCATCGCGCCCACGTTTAGCGCCAGTTGCATACCTGATGATGCACCCGCTGCGGCCGCGTCAATCACGTTCGCTGGCTTATCAACACCTTCAGCAGTTGCATCTGCCATTTGCTCGACAGGCTCTTCCGTTTCAGGCTTGATGATTTTCGCAAACAGAAGACCACCCGGTGCCGCCATAAAGGATGCCGCGATGAGGTACTCAAGTGGCACGCCCATTGATGCATAACCGGCCAGTACACCACCAGCGACAGAGGCAAGACCACCACACATAACGGCAAACAGCTCAGATTGGGTCATACGCGGTACGAATGGACGAATCACCAATGGCGCTTCAGTTTGACCCACAAAGATGTTAGCGGTTGCTGACATGGACTCGGCACGTGATGTACCCAGTGCTTTCTGTAGGCCACCACCCAGTACATTGATCACAACCTGCATGATACCTAGGTAGTAAAGTACGCTGATCAATGATGAGAAGAAGACGATAACAGGCAGAACTTTTAGCGCGAAGACGAAACCGCCACCGCCGAACAGTTCAAACATTTTGCCAGAAACCAGCCCACCGAAGATAAAGCTGATCCCTTCATCACCATAGGCGATGACGTTGGCAACGTATTGTGATGCACCGTACAAAATGTCACGACCCACGTCGACATACAGTACGAAAGCACCGAAAAAGAGTTGGATAGCGAATGCGCCACCCACGGTACGGAGGTTAATCGCTTTGCGGTTATCGGAGAGAAGGACTGCAATCCCCAGCAGCACCATCATCCCTACCACGCTCATCAGCAGGCTCATAGTTTTGGCATCCTCAAAAATAAAAATTGGCGTCTCGACAAAGTGGAATTTGGTTTCCGGGGAGGGATTATACGCATGCAAGTCACATTAAAGTAATATTCCAATCACAGTTCGCTGTAAAACTATTCTGCAATGCATCAATAAGTATGACTTTGATCTACTTTTGTGAGCTTATACGAGTGCAAACGTTTGGCTTTAGACGATAGCGGCTTATTTAAGACTAAACAATCGCTCAGCATTGCCTGATGTTTCAGTCAATAGACGATCTTTATCACAGTCTTTTAACTCACAGAGAACGTCTGCCACCCGAGAAACCTGTGCTGGGGTATTGGCTTTTCCTTGAAATCCTGCCAAAGGCATATCCGGCGCATCGGTTTCCAGTAACAGATGTGAAAGAGGTAAATGTTGAATCGCTTGACGGGTCTTATTGGCGCGCGAATAGGTAATGGTTCCACCTACTCCCAACATCAAACCCGCATCGATAAACTGCTTGCCTTGCTGTGCGCTACCACTAAAGGCATGAAGCACGCCGCGTACCCCCGGATACGCTTTAATCACACGCAATAATTGGTTATGGGATTGGCGACTGTGCAAAATAATGGGTAAGTCATAACGGCGAGCCAGCCATAACTGCCCTTCCAGTAAGGCTTGCTGGCGCTGCTTCATCTCTACGGTATTCGCGACAAAATAGTCTAAACCCGCTTCGCCCACCGCCACGCAAGATAGCGGCCGTGATACCAGCGCGTCTTCTAATGCGGTAAGACTCGAGTCGGTGTGCGTGTCGACAAAACAAGGATGCAGCCCAAGCCCGGCATAGATGCCAGCAAAGCGCTCCGTCAACGCTAACACCGCCTGCCAGTTTTGTTCACTCACGCTGGGCACTATCATCCGCGTGACGCCCACCTCACGTGCCGCTTGCCAATATTGCGCTGGCGCTTGGTTAAACGGAGGAAAATCAAAATGACAATGGGTATCAATCATGCTTGTCAGTGCGATTTATCTGAGTATGTGATTCGCGTTTTACCGGCACGCAACTGCGCCGGTTTTCAGGAGTGAGTCCCATGCGTTGGCACCAGGCATCATAACGCGCTACCCACCTTTTGATGGCCAAAGCTAGCTTCATCGCTGTCCTCTTGAGAGTAAAATGCCGTCCCTATACAGACGGCATTATAGAAGGTTTGCCTCTCACCCGCAGGGAACGAACCTGCTCCCCTACATGAGTGCGATGCCTTTGGCATCAACCCGCTTACTTAGTGCTCACGCGTTGCCCGCAATTGAATGTCCGGGAAACGCTCTTGGGTCAGGTTGAGGTTGACCATGGTCGGTGCGATATAGGTAAGATTGTCACCACCATCCAGCGCGAGGTTGGCTTGGTTTTTACGCTGGAAGTCGTCGAGTTTTTTCTCATCCTCACATTCAACCCAACGTGCAGTCGCCACGTTAATCGACTCATAAATCGCATCAACGTTGTATTCCGCTTTCAAGCGTGCCACCACCACATCAAACTGCAGCACACCAACCGCACCAACGATAAGATCGTTCGATTGTAGCGGACGGAAGACCTGTACCGCACCTTCTTCCGAAAGCTGGACCAGACCTTTAAGCAGCTGCTTTTGACGCAAAGGGTCGCGCAAGCGAATGCGGCGAAACAGTTCAGGCGCAAAGTTAGGGATCCCAGAAAACTTAAGATCTTCGCCTTGTGTAAAGGTGTCCCCAATTTGGATAGTGCCATGATTGTGCAAACCAATAATATCGCCGGCGTAAGCATCTTCAGCTCGCGCGCGATCACCCGCCATAAAGGTCACGGCGTCAGAGATATTAATCTGTTTGCCCAAGCGCACATGCTTTAACTTCATACCTTGCTGGTACTTACCGGATACCACACGGACAAAGGCAATTCGGTCACGGTGACGGGGATCCATGTTGGCCTGAATCTTAAAGACGAAGCCGGTGAATTTTTCTTCATCGGCATTAACGACACGATCTGGCGTCGGACGAGAGAGTGGTTTCGGCGCCCAAGCCGTCAACCCATCCAACATATGATCGACACCAAAGTTACCCAATGCCGTACCAAAAAAGACCGGTGTTAAATCGCCACTGAGAAACAGATCGCGATCAAATTCGTGCGATGCCCCCATGACCAGCTCGAGCTCATCACGCAAGTCTTGCGCAATATCAGCACCAATTGCTTCATCCAATTCAGGGTTATCCAACCCTTTAATGATGCGCGCTTCTTGAATGGTGTGACCTTGGCCAGACTGATACAAGATGCTTTCATCACGATGAATGTGATACACCCCTTTAAACCCTTTACCACAACCAATTGGCCATGACACTGGCGCACAGGCAATATTGAGCTCACTTTCTACTTCATCCAGCAGCTCCATCGGATCGCGAATATCACGGTCCAATTTGTTCATAAAGGTAATGATCGGGGTATCGCGCAAACGCGTAACTTCCATCAACTTGCGAGTACGATCCTCAACACCTTTTGCTGCGTCAATCACCATCAAACAGGAGTCAACCGCGGTGAGGGTTCGATAGGTATCTTCCGAGAAATCCTCGTGCCCTGGGGTATCAAGCAGGTTGACCAAACAGTCATTGTACGGGAACTGCATCACCGACGTGGTCACGGAGATCCCCCGCTCTTTCTCCATATCCATCCAGTCAGATTTTGCATGGTGGTTAGAGCCGCGCCCTTTGACCGTCCCGGCGGTTTGGATCGCACGTCCGAATAGCAGGACTTTTTCAGTAATCGTGGTTTTACCCGCATCCGGGTGCGAGATAATCGCAAAGGTGCGTCGTTTATCAACTTCCTGTTGCAGCGGTGTATTAGACATAGCAAGTTATCTTCTTGATTTATTCAGGCGGCAATCAGGCGCCAACTGAGGGGGTTAATCACAAAGGGAACGTATTTTCGCTGATCTTGTAGCCAGCTTCAATTCACAAATCTGACTTGGCACTGTTATCTGTGTTCGTTAGGGTCAAGATTGCTTGCCAAACACATCACAAATGTTGCCAATTGCACGCAGCGTGGTGTCGTTATTGGTGAAGCACGTGTATAATTAGCGCCACTTTCAGTTGTGACACAGTCAACGAAGTCGACCATCCGGTCGCGGCTATTGACAACACATTGCACGTCCGCCCGCGAGACAAGCCCTCAGTGTGTTGCCATTAGTCGCGATGGTGAACAGCTGAAAGCTTACATTTAGCTCGATAAATCGGATGATTTATCTCCTCAGCAACAAGGAAACATTCTGTGAATCCAATCGTAAAAACATTCCAATACGGCAACCATACCGTGACGTTGGAAACCGGTGTGATGGCTCGCCAAGCCACCGGTGCGGTAATGGCAAGCATGGACGATACCTCAGTATTCGTCTCTGTCGTCGGTAAAAAAGAAGCGGCAGAAGGCCAAGGCTTCTTCCCACTGACCGTGAACTACCAAGAGCGTACTTACGCGGCAGGTAAAATCCCAGGTGGTTTCTTCAAGCGTGAAGGTCGTCCTTCAGAGTCAGAAACCCTGACAGCACGTTTGATTGACCGCCCTATTCGTCCGCTTTTCCCTGACTCGTTCAAAAACGAAGTTCAAGTGATTGCGACCGTAGTATCGGTAAACCCAGCTGTTAGCCCAGATGTGGTTGCCATGCTAGGTACCTCTGCGGCACTGGCGATTTCTGGTATCCCATTCAATGGCCCAATCGGTGCAGCACGTGTTGGTTATATCAACGATGAGCTGGTATTGAACCCAAGCGAAGCAGAGCTGGACAACAGCCGTCTTGACCTTGTGGTTGCCGGTACTGAAGGCGCGGTGCTGATGGTTGAATCTGAAGCCGATCGCCTAAGCGAAGAACAAATGCTGCAAGCGGTGATGTTTGGTCATGACCAACAACAAGTCGCTATCAACGCTATTAAAGAGTTCGCCGCGGAAGTTGGTACCCCTGCGTGGGATTGGCAAGCACCAGAAGTGAATGCTGCCCTGCAAGCGCGTGTCGCAGAAATGGCGCAAGGCCCACTCGCACAAGCGTACCAAATCACTGAAAAAATGGCGCGTTATGAGCAAGTCGGTAACGTGAAGCAAGAGGTGGTTGCCGCTCTGCTTGAGCAAGACGAGACCCTCGACGAGCGTGAAATCCTCGATATGCTTGGCGACCTAGAGAAAAAAGTCGTGCGTAGCCGCATCATTGCCGGCGAGCCACGTATCGATGGCCGCGAAAAAGACATGGTTCGTGCGCTAGACGTACGTACCGGTGTGCTACCTCGCACACACGGCAGCGCGTTGTTCACGCGTGGTGAAACGCAGGCGCTGGTGACCGCCACACTGGGTACCCAACGTGATGCACAGATCATCGACTCAATCATGGGTGAGCGTCAGGACAGCTTTATGCTGCACTACAACTTCCCTCCATACTGTGTCGGTGAAACCGGTTTTGTCGGTTCACCAAAGCGTCGTGAAATCGGCCATGGCCGTCTCGCGAAACGTGGTATCGCTGCGGTAATGCCAAGCCAAGACGAATTCCCATACACCGTCCGTGTGGTCTCTGAGATCACTGAGTCAAACGGCTCATCGTCAATGGCGTCGGTATGTGGTACCTCTCTGGCACTGATGGACGCCGGTGTACCGGTGAAAAAATCAGTCGCGGGTATCGCGATGGGTCTGGTTAAAGAAGGGGACGATTTTGTCGTACTTTCTGACATCCTCGGTGATGAAGACCACCTTGGCGACATGGACTTTAAAGTCGCGGGTACCGATGACGGTGTGACTGCACTGCAGATGGACATCAAAATCGAAGGTATCACCAAAGAGATCATGCAAATCGCCCTGAACCAAGCAAAAGGTGCGCGTCTGCATATCTTGGATGTGATGGATCAAGCGATTGGTTCAGCACGTGATGATATCTCTGAGTTTGCTCCACGTATTCACACCATCAGCATCAACCCAGATAAGATCCGTGATGTGATCGGTAAAGGTGGCGCGGTGATCCGTCAGCTAACCGAAGAAACCGGCACCACAATCGAAATCGATGACGACGGTACGGTGAAAATTGCTGCAACTGATGGCGCGGCGGCACAAGATGCGATTTCTCGTATCGAAGCCTTGACCGCTGAAGTGGAAGTGGGCCGCATCTACACGGGTAAAGTCCAGCGTATCGTTGATTTCGGTGCGTTCGTGTCTGTGATCGGTGGTAAAGATGGCCTGGTACACATCTCGCAAATCGCAGATCAGCGCGTTGAGAAAGTCTCTGACTTCCTCGAAATCGGCCAAGAAGTCGAAGTGAAAGTGCTAGAGATCGACCGCCAAGGTCGTATCCGTCTAAGCATGAAAGAAGCGGCTTCGGATAAAGCAGCCACTGAGGCTGCACCTGCCGATGATGCACCTGCAACTGACGCTTAGAGTCTGATTGTAATTCATGCTATAAAGGGGGCCGTGGCCCCCTTTTTTTATATGGAGACGCACCGTCATGACCGTTTTTTTGAAGTCGCTGGTCATTGCAGGCCTTTTACTACTCACAGGCTGCACTAGTCAGTGGACTTTCCCGCCCATGGCCGTGCCATTGCAACCCACGTTGCAACAGGAAGTGCATCTTGCCCGTATTGACCAACTACTCGCTCGCGACGATCTGAGCGACGATGCGCGCGCCCAACTCCACTATGAGCGCGGTTTGCTGCACGACAGCCTCGGAATGCGCGATCTGGCACGGCTCGATTTTAATCAGTCACTCTCATTAAAGCCGGATCAACCCGATGTGTTTAATATTTTGGGCGTCTATTTCACCCAAACCGGTCACTACGATGCCGCATATGAAGCGTTTGACTCTACCTTAGAGCTAGATAACACACACACGTATGCCGAGCGCAATCGTGGTATCGCGCTTTACTATGGTGGACGCTACCGCCTCGCCTATCAGGATCTTCTCACCCATTACCAAGACGACGTGGACGATCCTTATCGAGTGATTTGGCTGTATTTGGTGGAGCGCGACTGGAAAGGCGATGACGCGGCCAAAACACATTTAGCCGATCGGATAGAAAACAGCGACCAACTGGATTGGGGATGGCAATTGGCGCGGATGTTTTTGGGCAAGGTAAGCGAGCGAGAATTGCTGGAACAATTGGCCACTCAAGCGAGCGATAACCAAGTGCTGGCGGAGCGTTTATGCGAAGCCTATTTTTATCTGGCCAAACACTATCAGTACCTTGGCAATCAAGACAAAGCGGTTGCACTATATAAGTTGGCCATGTCTGGCAATGTGTATGCCTTTGTCGAACACCGCTATGCCCTACTGGAGCTCAATCGTATTGCCTATCATCAATCCCAGCAAAACGACGAATAGCGCAAACCAATAACCGCCTTGTATAGGCGGTTATTTGATCTGGTTAGTCTGTAGGAGCGGGTACGGTTTGGGGTGGCTGCTTACGAGGCTTACTTTTTTGTAATAGCTTTTCAAATTCTCGCCGCGGCATGGGCGAGTGAAAATAATATCCCTGAATGGTGTCACAGTTTAAATTAGTCAGCACCGACGCTTGCTGGCGCGTTTCTACCCCTTCTGCTACCACCGTCATCTCCATGGCCCGCCCAAGGTTGATAATGCTTTCCACCAAGGTCACTTGCTTACTCAACGCATCCATATCGTGAATAAACGCGCGATCAATTTTCAACTCATCCAGCGGAAAACGCGCTAAGTAGGATAACGAGGAATATCCGGTTCCGAAGTCATCGATAGACAAGGCAAAACCCAGCTCTTTGATTGCATTGAGCATCTGCATAGCATGGGTATCGTCGTTCATCACCGCACTTTCTGTAAGCTCAAACGTGATGTCTTCGGGATTTGCGCCGGTTGCGCGCAGCAGTTTTTCCATATGCTCGGTCAGTTTAGGATTACGAAACTGCTCCGGAGAAAGGTTGATAGCGACGCGGCCGGGCAAGACATCATGAAGACGCCAACGACGCACATTTTGAAACACCTCTCGCATTACATTTCGGCCCAGTTGCTCAATCAAGCCACACCGCTCTGCGACCGGAATAAATCGCGCAGGACTGATGTATCCTTCGACTGGATGCTTCCAGCGCACCAGGGCTTCCGCCCCGTTGACGCGGTAATCGCTCGCGTTGACTTTTGGCTGATACCACACTTCTAGGCCATTATTTTGTAATGCTTTTTGCAGTTCAATCTCAAGCCATAGCCGCATCCGAGCTTCTTTGCTCATTTGGTCGTTATAGGCGACTACGCGGTTTCGGCCGCGCTCTTTCGCCTCATACATGGCAGTATCGGCGTTTTGCAGTAGGCTGCGTGCATCTTTGCCATCTTCTGGATAGCGTACCAACCCGACAGAGCACGCCAAGTACTTACTAAAATGGTGCAGTTCAAACGGCTGACTTATCACAGAGACCACTTTTTCCGCAAGCTGATCAGGCGCGTCATCGGTCGCCGGCTTGGGCAGAATAATTGCGAATTCGTCGCCACCCAGATGACCCACAATGGTGTCTGGTGACAGTAAACGGCGTAAGCGTTGGGCTATATCTTGTAATACCCGATCGCCAATATGGTGACCTAATGAGTCGTTGATATTTTTAAAGTTATCTACGTCAAGGTACAGCATGGCTAAGGGTGTATCGCTGGCTATCAAGCCATCCAACTCACGACTAAAGCCATGACGGTTATACAATCCAGTTAACGCATCCGTGTACGCCGAATGGATCATCGCCGCAGGTTGTGGCTCAGCCACGACAGCCTGGGTATGCAAACGCACCATATGCGCGTTTTTACCTAGGATGTGAATAGGTGCACAAGACACTTCGATGGGTGTTCCCGTGTTGGCAAGCACACACGGGATGCTTTGATGGCCTTCAGGCTGTGAAAGCATGGCGACGAGGGACTGATTAGAATCTGCGGGACGCAGGAAGGTCGATAACGACTCACCCAATAAGGCGTCTGCGCTGTCAACACCGAGGCGTTCCACTGCCATGGGATTTGCAGAGAGGATCAGTTCGTCTTCTACCAAACAGCAGCCGTCATCAATCAACTCACTCAAGCGGTAAAATTTTTCTTCGGCTTCTTCAAGGGCACTTGCAAGCACCTGCCGCTCTGATGTGTCAGCAGCATGAATGACCACATACGGCAGCCCTTTGCTGTCTCGATGCTCATTAAGCGGGGCGACACTAAAATGAAAACTGGTACTGTGATAGCCATCAGACACCACCACTTCCCCTTCAGTGCTTTTCCCTCGCCGCGCTGACTCGTAATGCGGCTTTACCGCAGCATAAAACTGTTCCCCGAGCGTTTGCCGGTCGTTCGCCCCCGCCAAGGCATCCAATGAGACCCCAGTTAAATCCGCATATCGCTGATTGGCATAGAGGTAACAATCGTCACTATCGAGAATGGCAAAAAGAAACGGACTGCTGTCGGTTAAGCGGTAAAACCAATCGGTTAACTGCGAAATTGGCATGGATGGCTCACATCTTCCTCGGTACAGGTGCCGACCAACGTGTCGTGGCGAAAAATTCGTCTCACATGTTAGACACTTTTTATTAGCTTGTCAGTAGCACTCTATGTGGAGCTGCTGTAGCGTTCAAGCTTTTAACACTATATACCGCACATCAATCTGTAAAAATAGATAAGGTGCTCAAAATCAGTCATTGGTGTTGAGTTTGCAGCGAAAGTGCGCAATTTGTTGCTTAACAATACAGACTGTGAGCGTCGATATACTAGAACCTTGTTCGCACAGTGCTTGCACCGGATCGGGAATCCGTTATCCTGACCGCATCATTTGTCATCTAGGCCTTTCGCTATGTTAATCCGCTCAGAAGCGCCCGCCGATCTGGTTCGCCTCGATCAATGGTGGCGAGATACACTCGCTAACCCTCAGCAAGCTGATCAGTTGCAACAATGGCGAGAGCAAGGGCTGATCACGCTGTCACTGGTCGCTACGGATGATATGGGCAGCACGCTGGGACACATTGCCGTCGTGGATGCACAATCCGAGGATAATGCGCAACTTATCGCGGTTTGGTTTAGCCCCGACCCTGAATTGATTGCACCCCTTTTAGATGAGGCAGAATCCGTCTTGTTTGAACTTGGCTATTGTCAGCTTAAAATTGCGCCGAGTCCTCAAGCGGCCAATGCTGAATTTGCGCCGATTTCGACCGACAAGCATTGGTGGTACAAGCAACTCGCTGCCGCCACCGTTTAACGAGCACTCGATATGCTGACCGATATTCAACGTTTACAAGCCATGGGTTTATCCGTCTGGCAACTCCGCCATCCTGAGCTTTACGGCCGTGAACAGGAAGTTATCCAACTTCCCGACAACTGCCAGCTATTGCTGGTTTGCGACGATCCTCTCAGCGAGCAAGATGCGTGGTTATTTGGCAATATCTTAAAAAGTATGAAGCTTGACGCTGATAAGACGAGGCAACTGCCCCACGCTGCGCTCGCAGCACTCGGCGATCACCACTTGGTCTGGTGTTGGTATATTGGCGAGCCGGAAGTCTTGATTGACGGTGTGCGCACACTCCGCTCTCTCCCCTTGGCACAGATGCATGATAACCCTGCGGCAAAACGCGATTTATGGCGTCAGATCTGCCAATATGACTGATTACACGCTCCAGCCTATCGACGATAAGCACCTGAGCGATATCGTACGTATTGAACAGGCCGTGCATATCGCGCCTTGGTCCAAGACACAGCTTGCACCGGCTCAGGGGCGCTTCGATCACCACTATGCGTTAGTCAACCAAGATGATCAGATCATCGGTTATTTTTACACGCGTTGCGTCGCTGGCGAAGCAGAGCTTTTAAACATTGCCGTTGACCGACCTTTTCAAGGTAAAGGCGTCGGTCACCAGCTGATCATCTTGCTAAAAAAGACACTCGTTGCTGCAGGCGCGAACACCTTGTGGTTAGAAGTGCGACAAAGTAACCGTGGTGCACGGGCGCTGTATCAAAAACAGGGATTTGAGCTGATAAGCCGCCGAGCAAGCTATTACCCCTGCCCGGATGGCACCACGGAAGACGCACTCATTATGCGCGCTCAGCTTGGCAATGACGCGGACTGAGAAAGGTTGTCCAGTTGAACCGGTGGCAATATATAGCCTTGGTAACCATGACAGCCCAGTTGATGAAAATATTGGTGCTGATCAGATTGCTCAATGCCCGTGGCAATGACGCGTATCTCTTGCGCCGCGGCAATATTGATCAGCATACGGATAAAGACATCATCCACATCGCTCGACGGCTGACCAAAGCCAATATCGAGTTTGACATAATCGGGCTCAATATCGTGGATATAATTCACGTTGTCCATATCACGGCCAAAATGGTCAATCCCCACGTCAAACCCATGCTCTCGGATCATCTTAAACAGGGTTTGGCATGCCGCAATGTCGACCTGCACCGCTTCCTCTGCAACCTCGAACGCAAGCTTATCTGACAAGTAGGTTTTTAATAAGTAGTTGGCTAACCAGTCATGGAACGCGGTACTTCTCACACTCTCTACCGTCAGGTTAATGGCAAGTTTGTCCGAGTCTGGATGCGCTTTAATGTACTGATCGGCGCGTGTCAGCACATGACGGTCAAATTCTTCACCCAGCGCGTACATTTCAATACGATTGAGCAGCTGCCCAGCAGACAACCAAGCCTCATCCACCCACAAATGGGCATAGACCTCTTGGTGCCAGTTGGTTTGATTATCACGATGTCTCACTGGCTGAGCATACAGGGTGAGCGGATTTTTATTGAGTGCATCAAGCAAAATGTTGCGCCACTGCTCTCGGGTTCGACTATCGGCATTCGCATGACTAGGCCAATGGTAAACCTCACTGCGTCGCTTCGCTTGCTGCAAAGCGTTATCCGCTTTGGCCAGTAACGACGCCGCATCATCGTCTTGTGTTTTCGCTACACCAATATGAAAACCTTGATTCGCGGGCAAGGAAATGTTTTCCAGCTCTTGGTTAACCACACGCAGTAAGCGCTGTAGATAAGGACGAATATCCCCCTCATCAACACTGGTCAGGAGAATGGCAACTTCGTTGTGGCTTAGACGTGCAACCAGTTTGTGTCTCTCAGCTAACTCACCGTGACTTAAGGCTTCACCCAGCAACCGCCAGCATTGATCGCGATATTGATAACCATACCGTGCGCGCAGGCGTGATAACCATTCGGTCTCAATTAACAATAAAGTGCAGTTCACATCGTCTTTAATAAAACTTTGCAACTGATGTTGGAAGTAACCTCGATTCGGTAAACGAGAGACGGGATCGATCATCAATTTATCGCGTAAACGCGATAGCTCTTCTTGCTGGCTTTTATGGACCCGAGCTACCTGCTGACCCGCGAGATTAAAGGCCTGCAATAAGGCTTGCAGATCTTTGACGCGCGTTCTCGACTTAGCGGGTTGATAATCACCTCGCCCTAACGCGTTTAAGCGCGTGTCCAGTTCCGCCAAAGGAGTGGTCACGCGCCGAAACATAAAGGATGCCGCAAAAGGGATCACCGCACACATGGCCGCAAGCAGCGTCACCAGTTGCGACATGCGATTCCAAAGCGCCTCAACCGCAGGGAGTGGGCTGACCTCCACCGTAACTCTCGCTAATTGGGTCCAGCCATTACTGACTGATACTGTTTTCGACGCTGACTCAATGCCGGATAAATGCACAAACCAACTAGGCGTTGCGATCGCTCTTGCATCCGCCTGCCAAAGTTGTCGTTGTCCAGAAAGCATCGGCATCACCGATACCGACTTAACTTGGGGAGCCGCCATAAAATGCGCCACGAGCTGGTTGAGCCGCTCGTTGTCGCTTTGTTCAATAATGGGTGGCAGTGCCTCGGCCATCGCTGCACTGAGTAAACTGACTTGCTGTTGCTGTTCATTTTTCAGTTGGGTTATACCGAGCTGAAAAGCGACCGCCGCCGTCGCTAACGCAGTTAGCAAAGCGGCGGCGACAACAAACAGGACAACACGTTGATGTAATGTCATGCTTTCTCTTTTAGATCATTCTCTAAGGCGTCTGCTCTGAAGAATAAATTGTCCAGCGCATATGGGTTGAGCCATGCTCACCAGTGACATGAGCAATCACTCTTCGGTTCACTTCATTAGCGTAGTCGTTTTCTTGGTCAATCAACGGACGCGACTCACCATAGCCGATAGCCTCAATACGAGCAGCAGTAATCGCAAACTGTCGCGTCAATACGTCCGCAATAGCTTGAGCACGACGTTGTGAGAGTGCGAGGTTGTACTCTGCCGACCCCACTTTACTGGCATGTCCCTCAATCACCACCTGAGTATTCGGGTAGCGCTGCATAAAGTCAGCCAAGGTTTGGATATCGGTATATTGTGAGACATCCACATCAGCGGAATCGGTGTCAAAATGCACGTTTAACTCAAACGACTCACTGGTTTGCAATTGCTCAGGACAGCCGTTGTTGTCAACCAAGGCACCGTTTGGCGTTTGCTCGCATTGCTCACGGGCAGAAATCACACCATCATAATCGGCGTCGCTCAAATCTTGGCTTTGCGCAATGGTGGTTGGCATTGTATCCACCGCTTGCGGTGCGCAGCCGGCAAGAAGCATGACGGCAAATCCCGCGATATAAAACTGTTTCATTGGCTGTCCTCCTGCTTGAGAGTCCAATACATCCAACAATGTTCGTGCATTTAGGCGAAACTCCTCACGGTAAGCATCGCGGGTATCGGTAGCCGCTTCAACATGTTGGCGCATAAAGTCACGTTGCTGCTCAAGGTACGTACGCGCGTTCCAAGCGAGGGTTGCCCCTTCAATCACGTCCCGATGTGTCATTTCATTAATCTCTCGCGCTTCAATGGTTTGATACGCCGTTTGCCGTTCACGCGCACGGTCCGCGCCCCCATTAAACAGGTTATAGCGCATGCGTAACATCGCTTGGACGTTATTGTTCTCAGGACCAACGTCAGGCGGGCCCGCCCCATCTTCCCCACCAACGTTTTCGTTCCAATTTGCCGCCACTTCAACATTTAAAGTCGGCAAATACGCAGCGCGCGAACCATCTCGCGCAGCATTGGCCGCTGCAATATCGGATTGCGCAGCATGAATACGTGGGTGCTGTTCGAGGGCAATATCTAGCATGGCTTCTAGCGTGCGCGGCAGCAACTCAGCATCAGGCATCGGCAGGCGCAATGCTTCAGGTGACTCGCCAACCATTTTGGTAAAGCGACTTTGTGCATCAGCAAGATTGTTACGAGCTGACATCAGGTTTGCATTGGCTCTCGCTAAACGCCCGGTGACCTGAGAGAGATCACTGGCTTTGGCAAACCCGCCCGCATTGCTCTCCGCAATAGCATCATAGATTTCTTGGTGGTTTTGTAAGTTCTTCTCTGCCAAGGTCACTACTTGCTCTGCAATCAATACATCAAGGTAAACGCGAGAGACCTCTAGAGCCTTATCCTCGGCAGTAGCGACCATTGCCCACTGCTCCGCCGTCGCTTCATTTTGGGTGCGATCGACTTCGTTTTGGGTACGAAAACCGTCAAATAGCATTTGCTGAAGAGAGACACCCAGTTCACGCCGTGTTAGATCCACTTCATCATCGGTGGTGGTATCACGCCGTGTCGCGGGGGAGTCGGTACGCTCCCAACCGATCCCAGCCGTCGCATCGAGCTTGGGATAATAACCGGCTTTCGCTTGATCAATGGCTTGCTCACTGGCTTTATAGCGGGCAAACGCTTGACGAATCTGAGGATGTGATTCGAGCGACTGGGCAACCGCTTGCTCCAGTGTCTGTGATAAAACAGCAGGCGAACTTAGCCCTAACATCAAGGCTATGGCAGTCACACGCTTTTTAAATACCACGTGTGGTAAGTGCAGCATGTTGTTTCTCCTATTTTTAATTAGCGCTCGCGGAGCGCATTTTCTTTTGCTCGCAGTATCGGGTTAAGTAAGTACTCAATCACCGTCCGCTTGCCGGTTATAATATCCACTGACGTTAACATGCCTGGTATGATGGGCATGGGTGTCCCATCTTTCTTAGTGAGATGGGAAGAATCCGTACGTATTCTCACTAAGTAAAAACTGTTGCCTTCTTCATCTTGCGTTGTATCGGCGCTAATGTGCTCGACAGTCCCTTCCAATCCGCCGTAACGGGTAAAATCATAGGCTGTGACTTTCACGACAGCAGGTAAGCCGGGATGCAAAAAGGCGATATCTTTAGGCAAGATTTTCACCTCTACCAACAATTGGTCTTCGGTGGGGACAATTTCAATCACGTCTTCACCGGGTTGCACCACACCACCGAGGGTATTGATGTGCACTGTCTTTACCGTGCCGTTCACCGGTGAGGTGATCACCGCTTTATCCACTTTGTCTTGCGCACCAACGGTCGCTTCCGTCAACCGAGACAGCCGTGCTTCCATTTCGCTCAGCTTGCCACGTGTTTCACTGATAAACTGAAGCGCGGCCTCTCGTCGCTTTAGTATGGCCTCATCCAACGCCGCTTTGATTTTAGGTCGAGACAGCTTCAGGTTTGTTAACTCACCTTCCATATCATTGATCTGTCGCTGGAGTTTGAGAAGTTCCACTTCTGAGACAATGCGCTTTTCGACCAGTGGACGTGTGATATTGATCTCACGTTGCATGATTGTCATGCTGTTATTGAGTGTTTTTATCTTAGAGGCGACTTCTTGAAGCTCTTGGCCTTTTTGGACAATCTGACGCGCTTGTATCTCTAGCTGGTTACTCAAGCTATCTAATCGGCTGCGATATTCAGACTTTTGGCGAGCCACCAAATTGGGTTTTCGGCTAGTGAGGGTATCGGGGAAAGTGATCGTTCTGGGTTCAATCACAATTTGCTGTTGCCAAGGCTGGCTGGCGGGCAACAGTGATACGCTATCGAGTTCGTGATACATCCGAGTCACCGCGGCACGAAGGCTATCCACTTCTTGCTCTTGCTGGGCAAGATCTGAGCGGAATCGGGTATCATCAATCCGTGCCAACGGCATGCCCTTCTCGACGAGCTGGCCTTCATCAACGAACATGGCCTGAAGGATCCCTCCATCCAAGCTTTGAATCAGCTGAACATGAGACGACGGGATCACTTTACCACTGCCACGAGTGACGCGATCCAGCTCAGCAAAAGATGCCCAAACGATAAAACTCGCGACCAACAGGAGTGCTCCCCATACCACTGCGCGATAACGCAATGGTGCATCTGTCATCATCGCACCATAAACATCATCGATCATATCTAGATCTGTATGACGGTCTTTTTTAATTAACCGCTTGATCATGATGCATTTCCTTTATTGAGCTTACTGAGCACCTGATCTCTGGGTCCATCCATGACCACGCGCCCTTTATCCATCACAATCACACGCTTAGCCAGTTTAAGCAGCGCCATATTATGCGTCACCATGATCAGTGTTCGCCCACGCGCCGCCACTTGCATGGCTTTAATGAACTGGTTTTCGGCATGGGCATCTAGGCTTGCGGTCGGCTCATCCATAATCAACATCGGTGGCTCATTGAGCAATGCTCTTGCTAAGGAGACCGCTTGGCGTTGACCTCGGGACAGCCGTTCGCCTCGCTCACCGACTTGTTTGTCTAGCCCTTCATGATCTTGTGCGGTAAATAAGCTCACACCAGACAGCTGCACAGCACGCATCAATTGGTGTTCGGTCACTTGCCGCGTACCAAACATTATGTTTTCACGGATAGTGCCATGAAACAGGGCCACATCCTGTGCGAGATACCCAACGTTTCGACGCAGATCAGCTGGGTGTATTTGCCGGCTATCAACCCCATCAAAGCGTAAGCTCCCTTGCTGCGGCTGAAATAGGCCAGCTAATAGTTTGAGTAAGGTGGTTTTCCCTGAGCCGTTTTTGCCCAAAATCGCAATGACTTCCCCTGGCTGAACACGGAAGTTTAATGGATAAAGCGCTGGACGTTCAGATTCAGGGTAATTAAACGCCAAGTTGTCAGCACTGATCTCACCTTTTAAGCGTTTGCGACTAACGAGATGGCCTTTTTCTGCAAACTCATCTTCTTGCTCCATCATGGCATTAAGCTGACGAAGCGAGGAACTGGTTTGATTCCAGCGACTGAGCAGGCTCGCCATCTGTGCCATTGGCGACACGGCGCGGCTTGAAAGCATCACCGCCGCAATAATTCCGCCCATGGAAATATCACCATCAGCGACACGATACACCCCTAAAATCACCACCGCGATAGCCATCATTTGGGTCACAAATGTCGCGGTATAGGAGATGTTGTTGGTGATTTGCTTAACTTTAAAGTTCCAGTTAGCCGTGTGTGCGGTCATTTGTTGCCAGCTACGCTGCACAATACCTTCAGCAACATTAGACTTAATCCCTTCTAACGCCGAGAGGCTTTCGATTAAGTGTCCGTGTCGCTCTGATGCATACTTGTTGCTCTCTTCGATGGCCGCTTTTAGTTTGGGCTGAACCGAAATGGTATAAGCCAATATGATAAAGCCCGCAAGCACTGGCACTATCGCTAAGTCCCCCGCAACGAGATAAATCACCGTAATAAAAAATACTGCAAAGGGAAGATCGACAAGCGTGGTTATCGTGGCTGAGGTCAACATATCTCGCACAGCATCAAACTCACCCAACTGTTTTGCGGTTGCCCCCACACTGGCTCCTCGATTGACCAAAGGGGTTCCCATCAGCCGCGCAAATAAACGAGATGACACAATAATGTCGACCTTTTTTCCTGCGACATCAATCATGTAAGAGCGAAGTTTTCGCATTAAAAAGTCAAAACAATACGCTAGCGTCGCACCGCTTGCGAGCACCCACAGTGACTCAAACGCAAGGTTAGGAACCACTTTGTCATAGACATTCATGACAAATAAAGGAGAGACAAGCGCGAAAAGGTTTACCAAAATGGAGGCTAATAACGCATCTCGATAGATAGGTGCTGCGTCTTTTACCGTCTGCCAAAACCAGTGGATCTTGGTGTCGTGCAAATGCAGATCTACAGATTGATCACCGCGGTACTGACGTTTAATCAGAAAACAGTAACCAACATACATGGCCTCAAGCGCCTCAAGCGCAATGGTCTCTTCCCCAGCATTTTCAGGCAGTTGAATAAGTGCCGTGCCCGCATCACTATCTATTTCACGCAATACACAGGCTTTTTGGTCAGAGAGCAACAGAACACAGGGCAACAAGAGCGCGCCGACATTATCCAGATTACGTCGAGACAACCGAGCAGCCAGACCCGCTCGACCCGCGGCTTGTGGAAACATGTCCGGGGTAAGCAAGGCATTAGTCATCGGTAGTCCCGCGACCAACGCATCACCAGAGCAAGGGGTGCCATAGTGCTCAGTCAATAACACTAAGCAATCAAGCAAAGGATCGTCTGTGGGTTGCTCACCGGGCGCAATTCGCCATTGTGCAGTTTGACTATTGTTAGAAGGGTCAGTCACTTACGTCTCTCTTTTGACCGAAAATGAGCAGGCAGCGACATGATAGCCGCTGCCTGGTAGGGATTACCAGTCGGTATCGATCCGAATATCATCCAGTGCATCATGATTTGACGTTACTGAGATTGAACCATCGCTATGCTTATCGATCGTTAATGCCCCTCTTTCGCCATCAATCAGCGTGTTGATCACGACCGTTCCTCCTTCCATTTTGACATTGCTCAGCTCAATGGTCTGATCAGCATCTGCCCTGTTGTGATAATCGAACTTCAACGTCACATCGACAGTACCGTCATTGTCGCTATCGTCACTGACCGTAACACTAAAACGACTGAACTCGCCGTTAACAGAATCACCTTTGAACAAGTCATTTAGGTTCAATGTATCTTCTGCGGAGAAGTCACTGATCGTATCGGTATATTCATGACCATTTTGTGAGTTCACATCAGCCATCGACCAAGAGAAAGTATCCGCGCCATCAGAGCCGGTCAGCATATCGCTGCCACGACCACCGATTAGAACATCGTCACCTTCACCACCACGGACATTATCATCGCCACCTCCGGCATCAATGACATGATTATCCGTCACCCGCCAGTCGGACACAAACTCTGACATCCGGTGCGTCTCAGGCCCGTCAATAGTAAAGCTTTCGTCGTTAATGACGACTTTTTCAGACCCACTTAAACCGACATTCAATGCTAACCAACCACTGTCTGCACTCTGCAACATATCAATTTGATCGACACCATCACCGGTTTCTATCGAATGATTTTGTGGCTCAGGCACGTTTGCTGGCTGAACAGAAAACTCACCGGTTGCCGAATCACCATCGCCATCCACGACTTGGTATGAGAAGTCGATATCAGCATCACCTTCTGGCGTTTGCACGACTTGATATTGATAGAACTCCCATTTTCCTGTCGCTGGAGTCAACTGAACTTCAAAGACCAATGCACCGTTTTCATCAGTTGCAATGAGGCGATTATTACCATCAGAACGGGTTGTAATGGCTAACCCTTCAGCGGTGCGCAATCCATCCTCAAGGCCTGTGATCTTGAGAGAGCCTAGTCCATCGGCGCCAGCGTGGTATTGCAATGTACCATCAGCAACAGCAATCGCTTGTTGATCCGATGCGCCGGTGAAAGTTATCGACTTGACGGTTAGGTCACTATTATCTGGGCCATTTCGGTTTCCATTGTCAGTGGCCTCAATAGTAATTTGGTCAAAGCCACCTTCCTGAATATCAAAGTTCTTCGCATAGTCACCACTGGCCTCATCGGAGGTGAATGCCTTTTCAGCAATAAGCTGCCCATCACGATAGAAGCGCACAATGCCTGACTCGAGCTCTCCGCCATACATTTTTGAGAACTCAATTTGAGCGCCGTAAGCCACTTTGCCATTTAATGAGAAAATGAGCTGTTCGGACACACCTTGGCCTGTTTCCGTGATGCGATATTCGATCTCATTGGATAACGGATGACCGTGTTCGTCAGGATTACTTGGCCATGGCCAAGGAGTAGGCGAAGACCCGCTATCAACACCGATACCATCAGACGATAGATTCACCTTATCGTATTCAAGTTGTGTGTTGTAATCATTCGCAAACCCGAGCGCGGTCACCGTAACATCACCAAAGGTGACACTATCTCCCGAACCTTGCCCAGTAAACGAGACTTTGCCAGTAAGTACATCAGGGATGTCTTGCAACTCGACTGGAATAGCCTCTGCCGCTGTCGTTTCAGGGCTATCATCCTCAACAGTAACACTCAACGGCTTACTCAAGCCCGTGTGGTTGTCATCACTCACAACAACATTGATAGGAAGCGCGAGTGTATCTTCTGTCTGTGAGTCTGAATGATCGAGCGATCCATGCAACTCGACGTCATAAGTCCATACTTCGTTTCCGGGAGTAGGCTCATTAAGTGCAATGGAAACAACAGGGTTTGTGGTGCTCGTATACCCGATTAAGCGATTTGTAGATGCATCCCATGTCCAGGCTACCGCTTCACCGTTAGAGGTCAAACCGCTGCCGCCGGCAAGTGCGACGGTCACATTACCCACGCCTCCCGTCACAGCGAACTCGCCCGATACCGATGGGCTATTGGTCGTATCTGTGCCCGTTGGAGCGCTATCGGCGTTCCCACCATCCAGCCCCTCTTCGGACACATTAACACCCGAGCCAATGGTAATCACAGGCGCGAAACTTTTCACAACTGAATCATCAAACCATTGACTACCGTTTACATTCGTAGCGACGTTACCATCTTGGTCGATAAATGATGCAAACGCTTCAATGTCGCCATCTTGTAGATTACTGACATCAATACCACTGATGGTAAACAGGCCATTCTGTCCAGAAAGAGTAAGCGCATTTGCGTCAAGCTCTCCATTGATGACGTTAATACGTGGACCGTTATGATCCCAGACCAGTTGCAGTTCAACATCTGAATCATTGCCTGAACTATCTCGCAAGGCAATTGTACTGGTTCCAGCCGTAACCCCTTCACCAAAATCGACTGTTATTTCAGCCGTTTCTGAATTGGTGATCACGTCATCGCCATCGTTCTCCGTGCTGTCCGTAATGACAATATTAGGTAAACGTATATCACTAGGATCTTCGCCATCTTCACCACCATACTGAGTATCGAGTACGGCGCTGTCGCTGCCTGGTTCTGATGTATTGCCGATCTGATCTTCCAGTTCTGCAGTCACGGTGAGGGTTTCACCTTCCGCCGGGGCATCGAACGAAGTTGCTACGCTACCGTTGTCGATGTCGGCCTCGACCAACACGATCTCGTTGGTCGTGGTGCCATCGCTGACGCGGATGGTGTCGCCCACAGAGGCCCCAAGAGGCAGACCGACAATCACATCAACGTCACCATTCAGTTCATTGGCAGTGATAACACCATCATCGTTGGCGTCTTCACTAATAGTCACTGTTGGCGTGAAGAGTTCATCAATATTTTTTTCATCACCATCAATATTGATTGTCTCGAAATCACGAAGCTCGATACGATCTCCGGTATCACTGTTTTCGACGATGAGATAACCATTAGTGTCTTTACTAAAAGATAAATGACCAACACGAGTATTGAACACAGCTTTATCAGTACCCGCCCCACCATCAATCACCAATTGATCGTTCGCATCATCGGTAATGATATTAACCGTATCGTTACCTTTACCGGTTAGGACATAATCATCCCCTGTTTCGGTATTTGCATTCGCCCAACTACCGTGCCAGTAATGCACTGCCTCTGATGGCTCACTCTGATTGCCCGCATCGTCACTCTGTACGGCTTCTAAACGTACATTGTCATTCGTATCGATGCCTTCGATACCCTCGAGCTCAACGGCCCAAGAGCCGTCCGCTGCCACTGTGACTTGAGCAAGAGGCGCTCCACTCTCACCTTCGAAGTAAATCGAAATGGTTGCTCCAGGTTCACCCGTACCGTGCATAGTGACGTCGCTGTAATCACTACCCGCGGAGTCATCAGTAATATTGGTGATGATTGGAGTGTCTGGGGCCGCCGTATCTAGGATTGTGGTGTCGGTGACATCGCCGGTGTTGCCCGCCTTGTCCGTCACGTTCATGGTCACCGTCAAGGTGCCATCCGCTAACCCTGACAAGTCTTGACCTGTCACGGTCACGGCGCCTGTCTCTGCGTTCACCGTGATGTCGTCTGCGTCAACCGTGATTTCTTTCGCTGGCGTGCTGCCATCGCTGATCACGATGCTGTTGACCGTGCTGCCCACTTCGACCTGACCACTTAAGGTCACGCTGTCCGCTTCGTCTTCGCTCACCAACTCATCGCCGCCATCGTCGAACGCGATGCGGTTGCTGCCATCACCGGTGTCTGGGGCCGCCGTATCTAGGATTGTGGTGTCGGTGACATCGCCGGTGTTGCCCGCCTTGTCCGTCACGTTCATGGTCACCGTCAAGGTGCCATCCGCTAACCCTGACAAGTCTTGACCTGTCACGGTCACGTTGCCATCACCATCCACGCTGATGTCGTTCGCATCCACGGTGATGTCGGCCGTGTTGGCGTCGCCGTCGCTGATCACGATGCTGTTGACCGTGCTGCCCACTTCAACCTGACCACTTAACGTCACGCTGTCCGCTTCGTCTTCGTTCACCAAGTCATCGCCGCCATCGTCGAACACGATGCTGTTGCTGCTATCGCCACCTTCGCCTGGGGCCGCCGTATCAACCGCATGCTCTGATGAACCGATGCTCTCTACCGTATTGCCCGCGGCATCCGACGAGCTCACTGTGACTTCAAACTCGGTGTCCGCGGCCAGATCGGCACCCGCCACATCCACTGTCCAGTTGCCACTGCCATCCACGGTGGTGGTGTACTCGTTACCATTGATGGTCATGGTCACCACATCGCCTTCGCTGATGTCGCCACCTGTCGCCGTACCGGTCACCGTGATGGGCTCGCCTGCTTCTTGCGCGTTGATCACGTCATCGCTGGTGATGTTATCTACGCTGACCGTGCCGGCGTCTGCGCTGGTATCAATTTCCGCACTATCACTGCCTGGCGCGGAGGTGTTACCAGAAGTATCGGTAATGGTGGCGTCTACGGTGAGGGTTTCACCGTCTGCGGGAGTATCAGGGAGGGTCACGACGACAGAGCCGTCGGTAATATTATCGTCTGTCAGGGTGAAGGCTTGTCCATTCACCGTTAACACATCGCCCGGATTAGCGTTAGTACCCGTTAAATCGATAGATACACGAATACCGTCGCCAATTTCTTGGCTGCTAATCACACCATCATTGTTTGCGTCATTGAGGATGGTCACACCTGGCGCGTTGGGTGCCGTTGCATCAACGAAGCGTCCAAAGCCGTCTTCTTGGTTAGTGCCAATCGCACCTGCGTTGTTAGCAATCGAGTCAGAGTCAAATCCAGAGCTTGCGATGGTCTCGCTTCCATCACGCGCAATGTTGACATAGCTCCACGAGCCACTTCCGGTCGCGTCTTGTCCCGCAGCCGTCGCCTGATCTTCTTGAATGGTGATCTCGCCTTCACCGTCAAGGATTTGCTGTTGAATGTCTGCGATTTCGTCTTGGACGTCTTGTGGTAATGCGTCAAAAAGAGAGTCCGACGATTCACTCTGTGGTTCAATCATAAGCTGTGTCCCGTCACTCAAGGTGATAACGGTGTCACTGCTATCCGGCAAGCCAAGCTGGGTTCCCGACGGGAGCGTAGCCCCTTCGCTGAGTGTGGTCAGTTCACCATTGACTAAAACACGACCACTGCCTTGAATTGTGTCGATTGTAACGTTGCGAGAGAGCGAGATTGATTTCATAGTACGAGACTCTTTAACCGAGAAAAGTGTGAGACGCATTCAAAATATCTATTACCTCAGATTATCTAAGCATATAGATACAGATGGAAGTGATTTTAACTAGAAATGTGCGACCCATACGGCTCAAAAATGAGACAAAGTAGAAAGGAAAGCTTTATTCTCAAAGAGGCAGTGGTTTCGTGTTTATATCAAGTATATAGCGTAAATTACGTGCTACTAATTACTTCTTATTTTACATCGATGTCTCACGCGCTTTGACGATAAAGTCATCAATGTAATCATCCCGTTTTTCTTCTCGCATCCCAAGATGAATTGCCTTGTGAATACCTTGTTCGCCCATACGAAGAATATGGAGGTTGAGTCGCTGTTGGTATTCTTGTGCCAGCCATTTGGGCAAAGCCGCAATCCCTCGCCCTGCGGCAACCATTTGAAGCATGATATCTGTGGTTTCAATCGTTTTGTGTTTGCGTGGGGCACAGTGCGCCGGCGCCAAAAACTGGGTAAAGACATCTAAACGCGATTGATCGACTGGGTAGGTGATCAGGACGTCTTGCGTCACTTGATGGGGCTCAACGTAGTCAAACGCTGCCAAAGCGCTTTGGCGATGAGTAACCAGCACGAGTTCATAATCGAATACGGATACGTACTCTATACCTGGCTTGAGCAAAGGATCGGGCGTGACGAGTACATCAATCTCATGGCCAAACAATGCGCCCAAACCACCAAATTGGAACTTTTGTTTAACGTCAACATCCACATCCGGCCATTGATGCAAGAAAGGCTCAACCACCTTAAGCAACCACTGATAACAAGGGTGACACTCCATACCAATGCGCAGTGTGCCACGCTGGCCTTGTGCAAATTGTTTAAGTTGCTGTTCAGCGTGTTCGAATTGAGGAAGCATACGCTCAGACAGCGTAAGCAAGTACTCACCTGCTCGCGTAAAATGAAGCTGTCGCCCCGACTTTTGCCACAAGCGAATCCCGAGCTGGCTTTCCAGTTTTTTCATTGCGTGGCTGATCGCGGATTGAGTGAGGTATAGCCTCTCTGCGGCAGCGGTTAGCGACCCTTGCTCTTTGATGGCACGCAGAATATGAAGGTGATGACGTTCTAACATGTCTATTCCATGACTAAAATTCATTGATTGATGAAATAATGCCATTTTAGTTCATAACGAGAAAGCCCTATGCTGATTTCAATCGAAAAGGAGGACGTATAGATGGCTAAAACTCATAATCTCGGCTTTCCACGTATCGGCGCACAGCGCGAACTTAAATTTGCACTGGAGCGTTACTGGCGTGGCGAATCATCACAACAAGACTTAACCGATCTTGCGAAAGATCTGCGCCGCAATCACTGGCAACAACAAAGTGAACTCGACATCGCTCCCGTAGGCGACTTTTCATTTTACGATCATGTACTCGATACCAGCTTTTTAGTCGGCAATGTGCCTGAACGTGTTGCCTCGCACCAAGACAATGACCTTGATAACTACTTCCGCGTCGCTCGTGGTCGCTCAGCAAACGATAGTGCTTGCCAGTGCGTACACGCCGGTGAGATGACTAAGTGGTTTGACACTAACTATCACTACATCGTGCCAGAATTTACCGCGCAAACAACGTTTAGTCTTCATGCTGAAAATCTATTGACGCAAATAGAAGAAGCTAAACAAGCTGGTGTTCAGGCCAAACCGGTTCTAGTCGGTCCCGTCACGTATCTGTGGCTAGGTAAAGAAAAAGATGCCTCTAACAAGCTAGATCTGCTCGATAAGCTCTTACCCGTATATCAAACCTTACTGAACAAACTGGCAGAGAAAGGCATTGAGTGGGTCCAAATCGATGAGCCGATCTTGGTCACGGAGCTCACGCCTGAATGGCAGGCGGCGCTAAAAACCGCGTATCGTGCATTAAGCCAAACGAAGGTCAAGTTATTGCTGGCGAGCTACTTCGGCGAGCAAGCTGAAAATCGTCCATTGGCGCAATCGTTACCCGTTGACGGCTGGCACTTGGATGCTATTCGTGGCCGAGGGGATGTAGATGCGTACCGTGAAGCGCTTAGCGATCAACACGTTCTGTCTCTGGGTGTAATTAATGGTCGTAATGTTTGGAAAACTAACCTTGATGCCACGTTAGAATGGCTCGAACCGATTCATCAAGCCGTCAAACCGTTCAGTCAGCGCTGGACAATAATCGTGAGGCAATCGAAAGCCGCCAGCAATCACCACGCGTACACAACCCTAAGGTACAAGCCGCATTGGCAGCAATTACACCGCACTTAGGGACACGGCAGCGTCCGTTTGCCGAGCGTATTCGCCTGCAACACGTGCAGCTTAAACTGCCGCGCTTCCCGACCACCACCATAGGGTCATTCCCGCAAACCAGTGCCATTCGCCAAACACGCTTGCAATACAAGAAGGGCGACATTGATGCCGCCACTTATCAAGACATTATGCGCAAAGAGATCGCCCATGCGGTGGAAAAGCAAGAAGCGTTAGGGCTCGATGTCTTGGTTCACGGTGAAGCTGAGCGTAACGATATGGTGGAGTACTTTGGCGAACAGCTGGATGGGTATGTGTTCAGTCAGTTTGGCTGGGTACAATCGTATGGTTCTCGCTGTGTGAAGCCGCCGATTTTATTTGGTGATATTGAGCGCCCGAAAGCAATGACAGTGGAGTGGACCCAGTACGCTCAGTCTCTGACTGATAAGCCACTGAAAGGCATGCTCACTGGACCGGTCACCATTCTTAATTGGTCATTTGTGCGTGATGATCAGCCACGATCGCAAACCTGTAACCAGCTGGCGCTGGCGATCCGTCAAGAGGTGCAAGATCTTGAGAAAGCCGGCACCAAGATCATTCAAATAGATGAAGCGGCACTCCGTGAAGGCTTACCTTTGCGTCGCAGTGAGTGGCAACACTACCTCGATTGGGCCATTAACGCATTTAAAATTGCCGCCAATGGTGTGAGTGACAAGACGCAAATCCACACCCATATGTGTTATTCCGAGTTTAACGATATCATCGCATCCATCGCTGACATGGACGCCGACGTGATCACCATTGAAACCTCTCGCTCGGATATGGAACTGTTGGATGCATTTGATCACTTTGACTATCCCAATGATATTGGCCCAGGTGTGTATGACATCCACTCGCCAAACATTCCCAGTCAGGCACAAATCATTGCGTTAATGAAAAAGGCTGCCGCCCGTATTCCTGAAGAGAGATTGTGGGTGAACCCAGATTGCGGTCTAAAAACCCGCCAATGGAATGAGGTGATCCCGGCGTTAGAAAATATGGTTGCAGCGGCGAAAGCGCTTCGTCAGGAATAGCGCGTCAGCAGCGTACCGCTATCCGCATTGACTGAACCCTATAACGACAAAACGCGCCACGGATAACTCCGATGGCGCGTTTTTTATCGCAAAAGAAAAGGGAGCCTGAGCTCCCTTTTCTCCAGAATCTTAGCGACGGATGCCTAGACGCTTGATAACGTCCAAGTAACGGTCAACATTGTTCTTTTTCAGGTAGTCCAACAGCTTACGACGACGTGAAACCATGCGTAGCAGGCCACGACGGCTGTGGTGGTCACCTTTGTGCTCAGCGAAGTGCGATTGCAGATCGTTGATAGATGCAGTCAACAGGGCGATTTGAACTTCTGGTGAACCAGTGTCGTTCTCAGTTTTACCAAAATCAGCAACGATTTTAGCTTTTGCTTCTGCAGTCAGAGACATAATGCTCTCCTAATAAGAGTGTGTGATTATCATGCACTAGCCAATCTCTGATTCAGCCAGTGCCCGAAGGCGCGAATTCTACCCGTTTTAGCTGGGTATCGCAATGTTATTGCCGACTATCACGCCAGTTTCTTACCGTCGCCACCTTATCGATTGAAATACGGTAAGTTTATTCGCAGCACGCTCGCGCTGTTTCGCGCCAGCTGTACTTGGCAAGCGCGCGTTTTAGCTAAGCGTGCCGCTAACGTGCTCTAGGCGTTGTCACTGCGCGCGGTTTGCGGCTCAGGTTGACGGCTCGCGACCAAACGGCGCGGCGCAACCAGACCATCAGCATCAATTTCACCCACACCGATAAACTGACGCTCTTCGCCAGCCGTTAAACGCACATAGCCTTCAGTCGGAGCATTAGGCACTTGCACCGCTTGACCTTGTAGCGCATAACTTGCCACGACGGGCAGTAGGTTAATCTCGCGTAGATCTTGTACCGCCGTATCAAGTGACAATAGCAAAGGATCGAGCAGTTGTTTTGGCTGGATCTCTTGCTCACGCGCTTGGTTAAGCAGACTTTCAAGCTGCTCTAAGGTCACCATGTTACGCGCAGGATAGCCTGACACACCAATACGACGCAGCGCCGTGACATGTGCACCACAGCCAAGCATTTCACCTAAATCGTCAACGATGGTGCGGATGTAGGTGCCTTTTGAGCAATGCACTTCCATCTCGATTTCATGGCCTTCAAAGCGCAGCAGTTCAATCTGATAGACCTTAATGGTACGCGCTTCACGTGGTACTTCGATGCCTTGGCGCGCGTATTCATACAAAGGTTTCCCTTGGTATTTCAACGCCGAAAACATCGATGGGATCTGCTGGGTTTCCCCGCGGAATTTTGCAATACAACGCTCAAGCAAACCTAGGTTTACTTTGACGTCACGGGTTTCTACCACTTCACCATCTGCATCTGAGGTATTGGNTTTTCATCATCACTGCGACGTTCATCGTCATCGCGTACCGCCTTGCTGACCAAGTTCGAGATACGCATCCCTTCAGTCAGTGACTCGTCAAACACGAAGGTCAACTCAGGGGTCACACGCAAACGAATCGCTTTGCCAACCAATGAACGGATGTAGCCACTGGCTTCGTTCAGCGCCTTAAGGCTCTCGGTAGGGGCTTGTTCATCGACGGTTAAAAAGGTCACGAAGACTTTGGCATACGCCAGATCACRTGAAATTTGCACATCGGATACGGTGACCATTCCGATGCGAGGGTCTTTGATTTCGCGTTGTAGGATCAGTGCAATCTCTTTTTGCAGCTGATGCGCAACGCGATCAGTACGGCTAAAATCTTTACCCATAATCTTTTCTCTCAACAAAATGGGGGTAAGCGCATGCGCCTCCCCCCACGGTGTATCCAAACAACCTCGTTGTATTGTCGCGTTCAATTAGTCGATTGAACGTTGAATCTCAACGGTTTCATAGACTTCGATTTGGTCACCAACGCGAACATCATTGTAGTTCTTCACGCCAATACCACATTCGTAGCCTTTCTTCACTTCGTTCACATCATCTTTGAAGCGGCGGAGTGATTCCAACTCACCTTCGTAGATAACCACGTTTTCACGTAGGACACGAATTGGGTTGTTACGCTTAATCACACCTTCAGATACCTGACAACCGGCAATGGCGCCCAGTTTTGGTGATTTGAAGACATCACGCACTTCTGCCAAACCGATGATTTCTTGTTTGAATTCAGGCGCAAGCATACCGCTCATCGCTTGTTTCACTTCATCAATCATGGTGTAGATGACAGAGTAGTAACGCAGATCCAAGCTTTCCGCTTCAATGGTCTTACGCGCAGCGGCATCCGCACGCACGTTAAAGCCACAAATAATGGCGTTAGACGCGGCCGCAAGTACTGCGTCAGTTTCAGTGATACCACCAACACCAGAACCCACAACTTTCACTTTTACTTCGTCAGTTGAGAGCTTAACCAGTGCATCGTTGATCGCTTCCACTGAGCCTTGTACGTCAGCCTTAAGCACGATGTTCAGCTCAGCCACTTCACCTTCTTCCATGTTCGAGAACATGTTTTCCAGTTTGGCTTTTTGCTGACGCGCCAGCTTCACGTCACGGAACTTGCCTTGACGATAGAGCGCCACTTCACGCGCTTTCTTCTCGTCACGCACAACTGTGGCTTCATCACCCGCAGCAGGCACGCCAGATAGGCCTAAAATTTCCACAGGAATCGAAGGTCCTGCTTCTTCTACTTCTTGGCCATTTTCATCACGCATCGCACGTACACGGCCATATTCCAGACCACACAGAACAATATCGCCTTTTTTGAGCGTACCTTCTTGAACCAATACGGTAGCAACTGGACCACGACCTTTGTCGAGGCGAGATTCAACCACAACGCCACGCGCCATACCATCTTTAACCGCTTTCAGTTCAAGCACTTCTGATTGCAGCAAGATAGCTTCTAGTAGCGCATCGATGTTTTGGCCTTGTTTCGCAGACACGTGAACAAACATGTTCTCACCACCCCAGTCTTCTGGGATAACGTCATGCTGTGCCAGTTCGTTCTTCACGTTGTCAGGGTTCGCACCCTCTTTATCCATCTTGTTCACTGCCACGATAAGAGGCACACCGGCCGCTTTTGCGTGTTGGATCGCTTCGATGGTTTGTGGCATTACGCCGTCGTCAGCAGCAACGACCAAGACAACGATATCCGTTGCACCGGCACCACGTGCACGCATCGCGGTAAACGCGGCGTGTCCTGGGGTATCCAGGAAGGTGATCATGCCATTGTCGGTTTGTACGTGGTACGCACCAATGTGCTGGGTAATACCGCCCGCTTCGCCCGTGGCAACGTGTGCTTTACGGATGTAGTCAAGCAGTGAAGTTTTACCATGGTCAACGTGACCCATGATGGTAACGACTGGCGCACGTGGCGCAACGGGTGCATCGTTATCACGATCAGACAGTACCGCTTCTTCCAGCTCGTTTTCTTTACGCAAGATAACCTTGTGACCCATTTCCTCTGCAACAAGCTGTGCAGTCTCTTGGTCAATCACTTGGTTAATGGTCGCCATCGCGCCCATTTTCATCATGGTTTTAACGACTTCAGCGCCTTTGACTGCCATTTTGTTGGCCAACTCGGCAACGGTGATGGTTTCACCGATTTCAACTTCACGGTTTACTTTTTGCGCTGGCTTTTTAAAGCCGTGTTGCATCGAGGTTGGCTTAGCCATGCGGCCTTTGCCTTTCCCGCCTTTGCCACGACGGCCACGAGGTGATTTATCCTCAGCTTGAGTCGCTTTTTTCTTTTTCTTACGACGCGGTGCAGCACTTTCTTCGCGACGATCCGCTTCGTCTTCCGCTTCGCGGGCATACTGAGAGGTAACTGTATGGTGATCAGCTGCCTCCATGGTGGTTAGCGCTTGATCTTGTTCAGACCAGCGTTCTTGGTTTGCTTCTGCCATTTTGCGTGCCTCTTCTAACTGCCGCTGACTTTCTTCTTCAGCTTTACGCTTGGCTTCCTCTTCCTGGCGACGCTTAAGTTCATCAGCTTCTTTCTTCGCTTGCGCATCGGCAGCACGAGCTGCAGCAGTCTCCGCTGCGTCCTCTTCGGACTGCTCGTTTTGTGGTTGCGCTTGCGGTTTGGCTTCACGCTTAGCTTTCTCTTCGGCTTCGCGTTTGGCTTTCTCTTCAGCTTCGCGTTTGGCTTTTTCTTCAGCTTCACGCTTGGCTTTCGCTTCTGCTTCACGCTTCGCTTGCTCTTCAGCTTCTTGGCGCGCTTTCTCTTCGGCTTCACGTTTGGCACGTTCTTCCGCTTCTTGCGCAACCTTTTGCTCTTCAAGCTCGCTACGTTTCACATAGGTGCGTTTCTTACGCACCTCAACTTGGACATCTTTGTTCTTTCCGCCAGCTCCTGAGACGCTCAGCGTGCTGCGTTTTTTGCGCTGTAGCGTCAGACGCGTCGGAGCATTGCCGTTGTCGCCGTGCTCACGTTTGAGATGCGCCAACAAGGCTTGTTTTTCATCTTGGCTTACCTGATCGTCAGCTGACTTTTGCATACCAGCTTCTTTAAACTGCTTCAGCAGACGATCGACTGGCGTATCAATTTCCTTCGCCAGTGTATGTACTGTAACCTCTGACATTCTGCTCCTCCTTTGCCGTCTTTACGCTTCGTCGCTGAACCAGCAAATATTACGTGCTGCCATAATGAGCTCGCCCGCACTTACTTCGTCCAATCCTTCAATGTCCAACAGATCATCGGTGCCTTGGTCGGCAAGATCTTCCAGCGTTTTCACGCCTTTCGCCGCCAATTTAAAGGCCATTTCGCGAGAAAGACCTTCCAGCGCCAACAGATCGTCAGCAGGCTCAGCGCCTTCCAGCGACTCTTCTTGTGCCAGTGCGATGGTGGTCAACGCTTCTTTGGCACGTGAGCGCAAAATGTCGACAGTGTCTTCATCTAGGCCATCAATTTCGAGCATTTCACTCGTTGGAACGTAGGCCACTTCTTCTAGAGTGGTGAAACCTTCGTCAACCAAGGTCGCGGCAAAGTCTTCATCGATGTCGAGGTGTTTAACAAACAGCTCCAATGAGGCTTGTGCTTCTTCTTGGTGTTTTTTCTGAAGGTCTTCAACCGTCATGACGTTCAGTTCCCAACCCGTCAGTTGTGAGGCTAAACGTACGTTTTGACCATTGCGGCCGATCGCCTGTGCTAGGTTATCTGCCTCAACAGCAATATCCATGGTGTGGGTGTCTTCATCGACGATGATAGAGGCCACATCGGCTGGTGCCATTGCATTGATCACAAATTGCGCTGGGTTATCGTCCCAAAGCACGATATCAATACGCTCACCGCCTAACTCACCTGAAACGGCTTGGACGCGCGCACCACGCATACCGACACAAGCGCCGACAGGGTCAATGCGTTTGTCGTTGGTCTTCACGGCAATCTTTGCACGTGAGCCTGGATCGCGTGCCGCACCCATCAGCTCAATCATTTCTTCGCCAATTTCCGGCACTTCAATGCGGAACAGCTCGATCAGCATCTCTGGCTTTGAGCGTGTCATGAAGAGCTGGAAACCACGCGCTTCTGGGCGCACAGCATACAGCAAACCACGGACGCGGTCGCCTGGACGGAAGTTTTCACGCGGTAGTTGATCGTCACGCTGAATCACAGCTTCTGCGTTATTACCCAGATCCACGATGATCACATCACGGTTCACTTTTTTCACTACACCGGTAACCAGTTCACCTTCGTTATCCATGAACTGCTCAACCACTTGTGCACGCTCAGCTTCACGTACTTTTTGTACAATCACCTGCTTCGCGGTTTGGGTGGTAATACGGTCAAAAGTGACAGACTCGATTTCGTCTTCGATGTAACCACCAAGTTCAATCGTTTCGTCTTCGTATTGCGCCGCTTCCAATGTAATTTCACGGGTTGGCAATGTGACTTCGTCAACCACGAGCCAACGACGGAAGGTATCGAATTCACCGGTTTTGCGATCAATGGCGATACGTACATCAATGTCGGCTTCGTACTTCTTTTTGGTTGCCGTTGCCAGTGCGGTTTCCAGTGCCTCAAAAATACGCTCACGCGGAACGGCTTTTTCGTTTGAGACCGCTTCGACAACAGCCAAGATTTCTTTATTCATCTACTAATGCCTCATTTACTTTTAAAATGAAGGAACCAGGTTTGCTTTGGCGATATTACTCAAGGCAAACGCCTCATCTTGGCCGTCAACGCGAACCGTGATGGTGTCGCCATCGACAGAAAGGATTTCTCCTTTCCACTTACGGCGGTTTTGCATAGCCATTTTCAGCACGATGTTCACTTCATGCCCGATGAATTGCTGATAATGATCAGCGGTGAACAGTGGGCGATCCACGCCTGGCGATGACACTTCCAGGTTGTACGCCACTGTGATTGGGTCTTCCACATCCAACACTGCGCTAACCTGACGGCTTACATCGGCGCAATCGTCGACAGTAATGCCATTTTCATGGTCAATAAAAATACGCAATGTTGAGTGTTGGCCAGCCCGAACGAACTCTAGTCCAACTAACTCATAGTCCAACGCCTCAACCGGCGCGGTCAAAAGTTCAGTCAGTTGTTTCTCTAATCCTGTCATTCCAAACCCCAGAAATAAAAAAAGGGCTTAAAAGCCCAGTTACTATCCGAATGGTCGTTTTCAGATAACAAAAAACCCCGATAATCGGGGTTTAATGTAACTGGACCCTGATGCTATACCAGTGACGCATGTCGTTGGTATAGCCGTTATCGCTGGTCTCGGAAATATTTCAGCAATAACGAGAGAGTAACTCTCCGTGCCGATAAAAATGGTTTTTATTGGCACTGCCCCGAGGGCAAAACGGCCAGCCGTTGGCTAGCCGAGTTAGCGTAACTTTGTAAAAGAACGCTAACGCGTCTTTCAGTTTAGCAGTTGAGTAGACTACTAACTAAATGTGGTTGCGGGAGCCGGATTTGAACCGACGACCTTCGGGTTATGAGCCCGACGAGCTACCAGACTGCTCCATCCCGCGTCCGAGTGGCGATGATTATATCGCCTTTTCTTTCAAAGGTGCAAGTGATTGCACTTTGAGAACCTTGGTGCCGAGAGCGGGACTTGAACCCGCACGCCCATACAGGCACTACCCCCTCAAGATAGCGTGTCTACCAATTCCACCACCTCGGCAAATTTTTTACTGAGGGATCTCGCTGTTATCAACAGGGATTTCATTCTCAGTTTGTGTCGCTTGCTGTTCTACAGCAGGCTGACTTAAATCTTCAAAACCGCTTTGCGCTTTTGGCTTATGGGCTGTCATGTTACCTAGCACCAAGCTCAGGGCAAAAAATGCAATCGCAAAACCGGTTGTCATTCGGGTTAAAAAGTTTCCTGAGCCGCCAGAGCCAAATACTGTGTTTGATGCTCCAGCCCCGAACGAGGCTCCCATATCTGCGCCTTTACCTTGCTGAACCAGAACCAGGCCAATTACACCGATTGCGGCCAACAGATAAATCACAAGTAGAATTTCGTACATGGTTCCACCTATGCTCCAGGTTGTTGAGCCGGCAGTGTTACTTCTCAGCCAGCGCAGCCCCCTTTGTTGGGAGCGGGTGAATACTAGCGAAAGCCTGATGCCGAAACAAGAGAAAAATGCAAAAAACCCTGATTTCGGCACTGTTTGCGCATTCTATAACCACCCGCTGATGAATTATTAACAGTTTGCTTTGACTGCCTCTGCAATTTCAAGCGCATAAGCCTTTACGGTTTCCGCATCAGGCCCTTCAACCATGACACGGATAAGTGGCTCAGTACCTGATTTGCGCAGCAATACACGCCCTTTTTCACCCAGCTTTTCTTCCACGTTGGCTTTCGCGGCGAGCACGGCTTCGCTTTGTAGTGGGTCAACATCACCTTTAAAACGAACATTTTCCAGCACTTGCGGCAGAAGCGTCATACCGTCGGTCAGTGTTTTCAGATCCATGCCGGTCGCTGCAACACTGGCTAGCACTTGTAATGCAGCCACAATGCCGTCTCCGGTAGTCACTTTATCCAGCACAATCACATGGCCGGAATTCTCTGCCCCGATACGCCAACCTTTCTCTTGCAGCATTTCCATCACATAGCGATCACCGACTTTGGCGCGCGCAAAAGGAATACCCAGTGATTTAAGCGCCAGTTCCATGCCCATGTTGGTCATCAGGGTCCCAACGACACCACCTTTAAGTTCACCGCGACGCAGGCTCTCACGTGCAATGATATAGGCGATTTGATCACCATCGACCTTGTTACCAAGATGATCCACCATGATCACACGATCGCCATCCCCGTCAAACGCAACGCCAAGATCCGCTTTTTCTTCCAGAACACGCTGCTGCAACGCACGCACGTCTGTCGCACCAACTTTGTCGTTAATGTTGGTGCCGTTGGGAGCACAACCAATCGTCGTTACCTCTGCCCCCAGTTCTCGGAAGACTGAAGGAGCAATATGGTAGGTTGCACCATGCGCGCAATCGAGCACAATCTTGAGGCCGCTCAAGCTTAGAGCACTGGGGAAGGTACCTTTACAGAACTCGATGTAGCGCCCCGCGGCATCATTAATGCGGCTCGCTTTACCCAGCTCGGCGGACTCCACACAGGTCAACGGCTTTTCAAGCTCGGCTTCGATAGCCAGCTCAACCGCATCGGGTAGCTTGGTGCCTTCCGATGAGAAAAACTTAATTCCATTATCGTAATGCGGATTATGAGAAGCAGAGATCACAATACCCGCTTCAGCGCGGAAGGTTTGAGTCAGATATGCGATCGCAGGGGTGGGCATCGGACCGGTAAATGCGGCCTCAAGACCTGCGGCAGATAAACCTGACTCGAGGGCCGATTCGAGCATATAGCCTGAAATCCGGGTATCTTTACCAATCAGTACCTTACGAGTACCTTGTTGCGACAAGACACGCCCTGCTGCCCAACCAAGCTTGAGCATAAACTCAGGAGTAATCGGGAATTCACCTACCTTGCCACGTACCCCATCGGTACCGAAATATTTACGTTCTGCCATTATTTTTATTCTCCTAGTGCGCCTGCACGCTTTGTCATGGCGACCACACGCAGCGCGTCCGCCGTTTCTTTCACATCATGAACGCGAATAATTTGCGCACCTTTCTGCGCTGCCAAGGTCGCGCATGCAATGCTACCACCTAAAATGTCGTGTGGTGTCTTATCGACCAGCTTATAGATCATTGATTTACGCGACATGCCCGCTAACACCGGCAAGCCAAAATCATGGAAGCTGTCTAACTCGGCAAGCAATTGATAATTGTGGGCCAAGCTTTTACCAAACCCATAGCCAGGGTCAAGGATAATCTGCTGTCTTGAAATGCCGGCAGCTTCACATGCTTGGATTCGCTCGGTTAAAAACGCTTTTACGTCACGGGTAACATTGTCATACGCTGGCGCAGCTTGCATGGTACGCGGCTGCCCTTGCATGTGCATAATACACACAGGCACTTGTCGTTCAGCTGCCACCTCGAGTGCGCCTGGCTCTTGCAAGGCACGTACATCATTAATCAAGTCCGCCCCCGCATCTATCGCAGCACGCATCACAGCCGCTTTGCTGGTATCAATAGAAATCCAACAGTCCGATTGGGCGCGAATGGCTTTTATGACAGGAACAACCCGATCGATTTCTTCTTGTTCTGCCACGTCAGCAGCGCCGGGACGGGTCGATTCACCACCGATATCGAGGATCGTGGCGCCATCAGCAAGCATTTGCATGGCATGTTCAATCGCTTTGTTCGATTGCTGATATTGCCCCCCATCAGAGAAAGAGTCTGGGGTGACATTAAGAATGCCCATCACAACAGGGCTATCCAGGGAGAGTCGTTTATTTTTGTGTGTTATTTCCATGAGATGTCCCAACAAGGATCAAAAAAACCCCGATAAGATCGGGGTTTTATATCGCGTGGGCTTAGGCTTCAGATTGGTTTTCTGAGTCTAGCGGTTTTTGCTTTTTATCATCAGACGCTTCAGAGGAAGCCTCTGGTTTTTTCGGTGTGTCATCCGATGATGAGCCACCACTGCCACCTTCCCAACCAGCTGGCTCGCGAACATCGCGACGTGCCATCAGATCATCAATTTGGGCAGCATCAATGGTCTCGTACTTCATCAGTGCATCTTTCATCGCGTGCATGATATCCATGTTTTCTTCTAGGATCTCTTTTGCACGGTGATAGTTACGGTCGATGATGTCACGGATCTCGCTATCAATCAGGCGCGCAGTGTCATCAGAGACATGCTTGGTCTGCGTCACAGAGCGACCAAGGAAGACTTCACCTTCATCTTCAGCATAAAGCAGCGGGCCTAGCTTCTCGGAGAAACCCCATTGCGTCACCATCTTACGGGCGATATCGGTCGCGCGCTCAATATCGTTTGATGCCCCGGTCGACACTTTGTCTTTGCCATAAATCAGCTCTTCGGCCAAGCGACCACCATAAAGGCTCGAAATCATCGACTCGAGGTGCTGACGAGACATGCTGACTCTGTCTTGCTCTGGTAAATACATGGTGACACCTAGTGCACGGCCACGCGGGATAATCGACACTTTGTACACAGGATCGTGCTCAGGCACTAAACGACCGACAATCGCGTGTCCTGCTTCGTGGTACGCAGTCGACTCTTTGGTTTCTT
Organism: Salinivibrio sp. IB574; assembly: GCF_001996205.1. NCBI lineage: Bacteria > Pseudomonadati > Pseudomonadota > Gammaproteobacteria > Vibrionales > Vibrionaceae > Salinivibrio > Salinivibrio sp. IB574. The sequence goes on from NZ_MUFN01000011.1 coordinate 102,133, forward strand.
CCGACATCACCATTGAGCGGCGCTCAGCACCCATCATGATTTTGTCTTTGGCAAGCTCAAACTCGACCATCGACACCACGCGCTTGTTACCACGCGCGGAGAACAACGCAGCTTCGTTCACCAAGTTGGCAAGATCGGCTCCCGAGAACCCGGGTGTACCACGCGCAATCAAAGACGCATCGACGTCGTTACCCAACGGCACTTTGCGCATGTGTACTTTCAAAATATGTTCACGGCCGCGGACATCTGGCAGGCTGACCACCACTTGTCGGTCAAAACGGCCAGGACGCAATAACGCGGGGTCCAGAACGTCTGGGCGGTTAGTCGCGGCAATCACAATCACACCTTCGTTGCCCTCAAAACCATCCATTTCAACCAGCATTTGGTTCAAGGTTTGCTCACGTTCATCGTGTCCGCCCCCAAGGCCGGCACCACGTTGGCGGCCCACCGCATCAATCTCATCGATAAAGATGATACACGGCGACGCTTTCTTGGCTTGTTCGAACATGTCACGTACGCGTGAGGCACCCACACCCACGAACATTTCTACAAAGTCAGACCCCGAGATGGTAAAGAAAGGCACTTTCGCTTCACCGGCAATCGCTTTTGCCAGCAAAGTTTTACCGGTACCCGGAGGACCAACCATGAGTACGCCGGTTGGGATCTTACCCCCTAACTTCTGGAAGCGGCTAGGGTCGCGCAAGTAATCCACCAGCTCTTTGACGTCTTCTTTGGCTTCGTCACAACCAGCCACGTCATTAAAGGTGGTTTTGACTTGCTCTTCGCTCATCATCTTGGCTTTGGATTTACCAAATGACATGGCGCCTTTACCGCCGCCACCTTGCATTTGGCGCATGAAGAAAATCCATACCCCAATCAGCAGCAACATGGGGAACCATGAGATGAAGATCGAGGCCAGCATGCTTGGCTCTTCAGGTGGCGTGCCTTTTACGCGCACGTTTTTGTTGAGCAAGTCATCCAGCAACTTAGGATCGTTATACACAGGCATGAAAGTGACATAGCGTGAGCCGTCACGTCGGGTAATGGTCAGCTCACGATCGTCAAAAGTTACTTCCTGTATTTGATCGTTGCCGATTTCACGTACGAAGGTGGTGTAGTCGACTTGACGACCGGCGCTGTCGCCTGGTCCAAAGCTTTGGAACACAGACATCAAGACAACGGCGATAACCAGCCACAAAATCAAGTTTTTTGCCATGTCACTCAAGGTGTTAGCCTCGCATAACTGAGATAGATAAATGTAAGGGTACTACAGTTTATAACCTGTAGCCACAATGTAGACCTCACGTGAGCGCGCACGTGACGAGTCAGGTTTCCGAATTTTGACCGCTTTAAACATTTTACGCACTTCGGCCAAATACTGATCAAAGCCTTCGCCTTGAAATACTTTCACAATAAAGGCGCCATCAGGCCCCAATACTTCACGACACATTTCGAGCGCAAGCTCGACCAGGTACATCGCACGAGGTTGATCGGCCGCCTGATTACCACTCATGTTCGGTGCCATATCAGACATCACCACATCAACCATGTCCGGTTGGATACGATCTAACAGTGCATCAAGGACGGATTGTTCGCGAAAGTCCCCTTGTAAGAAGCTGACACCGGGCAGCGAGTCCATCGGTAGAATGTCACACGCAATGACTTGGCCCTCGTCGCCGACTTGCGTCGCCGCGTATTGCGACCATCCGCCCGGCGCGGCCCCCAAATCAACCACTGTCATGCCCGGTTTTAGAATACGGTCTTTTTGCTGAATTTCTTCAAGTTTAAAGATAGCGCGTGAGCGATACCCTTTTTTTTGTGCTTCGTTGACGTATTTATCGTCAAAATGTTCTTTTAGCCAGCGTCCGGAGCTAGCAGAGTGCTTTTTTTTACTCATGGTTTTCCTAAAAGTGGCTCTCGCTTTGGGTCGCATTCAGCGGGAATTCAACGCGTTGTTCCTGCTTTCTCACCTTTCTGGCCATGTCGGCAATCGCGCTCAACCGCCAGCAACACGATGAGCACCATTTATACTGTTTCAGTTTGTGGTGAGATGGCGTTAGAATGGCATGTTTTCAACCCCTAGCAAATAGAAATCGAGCCAACATGAAACTCAGCACCAAACAAAAACAGTATCTCAAAGGACTGGCTCATCAGCTCAAGCCCGTTGTATTGATGGGCGCAAATGGCTTAACCGAAGCCGTGGTCGCTGAAATTGAGCTTGCTCTTGACCACCATGAGCTGATTAAGGTGAAAGTGGCCTCTGAAGACCGCGAGACCAAGAACCTGATTGTTGACGCCATTATTCGTGAAACTGGCGCAGAAAAAGTACAGGTTATCGGTAAAACCTTGGTGATCTATCGCCAAAGCGAAGAGCGTAAAATCGAGCTGCCGCGCAAATAACTGAATGGTTCGCGGTAACTTGCCGCATACCTTAACAAAAAGGCCGCATTGCGGCCTTTTTACTGTGTCAAAGTCAGAGAATGTTTACACTCTGTAACACTTTCTCTTAAAGATACTCGACTTTATCGATTTCGAATTCTTTTAACCCACCCGGTGTAGTGATGCTGACTTCGTCACCTTCATCTTTACCAATCAAACCACGGGCAATGGGGGAATTCACTGAGATCAAGTTCGCTTTGATATCCGCCTCATCGTCACCAACGATGCGATACGTCACTTCCTCATCCGTGTTCACGTCAATCAGTGTCACGGTCGCCCCAAAAATCACTTTGCCGTTTTGTGGCATCTTGGTGACATCAATCACTTGTGCCACCGAGAGTTTATATTCGATGTCACGGATTTGCGCTTCGCAGATGCCTTGCTCCTCGCGAGCGGCATGGTACTCTGCGTTTTCTTTTAGATCGCCCAGTTCACGCGCCTCAGCAATAGCGTTGGAGATCTCAGGGCGACGCTTGATCAACTTATCCAGCTCTTCACGCAGCAGTTTCTCACCGCGTACGGTCATTGGCACTTTATCCATAAATGACATTACCTCTTTCAATCCGCAGCAAAGGGATTTTGGCAAAACAAAGCCACGCCCAAACCAAAGATTCGGGCGCGGCGTAATTCAACTCTTTCATCAGATTGTAAACAAGAATCCGCGCAAAATCACCTTTGATCCAAGCAAAGCGTGAGGCCTATACGGCACGCACCGGTACAAAAGCACGTACAGCCGCAGCCGGCGTGCGTTTGACGCTTGTCTTCAATGCTATACAAGGTAGGATGAGCAAAGACAGAACTGACCGAGCACGCATTCATGACAGGTTTTATTCGACAAACGATTGTACTGGTTGGCGTTTTATTGATCAGCGCCCTTTCGCCCGCCCTTTCGCAATCACTGCGCGTTGAACAGCTCACTCCAGTCCTCCCCCAAGGGAGCCAACTAGCATTGTGGGTGAGTGATGTCAAAACCAATCATCCTCAAGTTGCCTTGCAAGCGGATGCATTACTGCCGCCAGCCAGCACGCAAAAGCTGGTAACCGGTCTCGCCGCTCGCTTATATCTGCCAGAGACCTTTCGTTTTTCTACTCGCTTAGTCCAAGCTGGTGATGATATTGCGCTGGTGTTTAGCGGTGATCCGCTGCTCACACGCAAAGACTTGCGCCAACTACTTCGCCAGCTGCCCGCACGAGGGCTCACCACGATTAATAACGTCTTTTTAGATGGTCATATCTTTAGCGGTAAATCACGCGCCGTTGGCTGGCCGTGGGATATTCTCGCTGTATGTTATAGCGCTCCCTCGACGTCCATTGCGCTCAATCACAATTGTGTGCAAGGCGCGATATACAGCACACCAGACGCCGAGCATACCCGTGTCCATGTACCTAGCCATCAACCGATCACAGTCATCACCGAGGCACGCGCGGTCAGTGAAGAGCAAAAAGACGCGGCACACTGTGACTTAGACCTTACCGCAACTCCCCGCAATCATTATCGTTTTTCTGGCTGTTTGGCGCATCGAGAGCGACCGCTGCCGCTCAATTTTGCCGTGCAAAATCCGCCCGCTTATGTGAAAGCGATAATTGCCGATGAATTAGCCCGGCTCGGCGTCAAAGTAACAGGCAATATTGTACAGGCGCGCACTCCAAACCAAGTCCGAGAGCTGGCGCGTCACGACTCCGTCAACTTGGAAGCCTTGCTAACCCGCATGATAAAAGACTCGGATAACTTAATTGCGGACAATCTGCTGAAAACAGTCGGCCAGCGGTATTTTCAGCAACCAGGGTCGTACCGAAATGGTGTGGCGGCGGTGAAGGCGATCCTCGCCGAGAAAGGGCTGGATCTTACCCATGCCATCATGGTTGATGGCTCAGGGCTATCGCGGAATAATCGTTTAAGTGCACGCCAGCTTTCTGAGGTAGTGCACTATATTCTCACCCATCCAGAATTAGGCCTCAAAGCGATGCTGCCCATCGCCGGGATTGATGGCACCTTAAAATACCGCCAGAGTGTGCGTCGCGCGCCCATCAAAGGGCGGTTATTTGCGAAAAGCGGTTCACTTTACGGCAGTCATAATTTGGCAGGGTTTATTGAAACTGACGACAATCAGCAACAAATTGTGGTACAGCTGGTTAGCCACTACCACCCTGATGACGAGGCCTTGCCAGATAACGTGCCAGCCCCCATCACTCAGTTCGAGCGAGAGCTTTATCAGGCGCTAATTCATCGTCGTCTGCTGCCTTAAACGCGCCTTTAGCAAAAAAACGCCCACCGGATGGTGGGCGCTATCTGTATCAGCACGTTGTCGTTTACTTATTCAATACGCGCGCATGAAGCGCTTGCACCGAATTGACTTTGCTCATGTCTGCCGCCGTCAATGCCATACAAGTGGCAAAGGCAGCATTGAGTGTGGTGGTATAGTTCACCTTGGCAGCGAGTGCACCACGACGTAGCACTTTCGAGTCTTCAATCGCTTGGCGTCCTTCGGTGGTATTCACAATGTAGCTGTACTCACCGTTCTTGATCCGGTCAAGAATATGAGGACGTCCTTCGTGAACCTTGTTAACCAATCGAGGATTGATACCCGCTTCGCCCAAAATCACGGCGGTACCGTGAGTGGCATCCAGCTCAAACCCTAATTTCAGCAGCTTAGCGGCCAAATCGACCACACGTTGCTTGTCATTGTTACGCACCGATAGCAGTGCGCGTCCCCCTTCGCTGTAGGCTTTCCCGCACGCTAAATCCGCTTTAGCGAACGCTTCAGCAAAGGTGTCGCCAACTCCCATTACTTCACCGGTTGAACGCATTTCAGGGCCCAACAATGGGTCAACACCGGGGAACTTGTTGAAGGGTAACACCACTTCTTTGACTGAGTAGTAAGGCGGGATCACCTCTTTGGTAAAGCCTTGCTCAGTCAGCGATTGGCCCGCCATCACACGCGCTGCAATTTTGGCGAGTGGCACACCGGTCGCTTTCGACACAAATGGCACCGTTCGTGCGGCACGCGGGTTCACTTCAATCAGGTAGATCTCATCGTCTTTAACCGCAAACTGCGTGTTCATGAGGCCACTGACCCCCAGCTCCAACGCCAACTTACGCACTTGCTCACGCATCCGGTCTTGAATGTCATCGCTGAGGGTGTAAGCCGGCAGTGAGCAGGCCGAGTCACCGGAGTGCACACCCGCTTGCTCGATGTGTTCCATGATGCCACCAATCACTACGGTTTCACCATCACACACCGCATCAATATCCACTTCCGTGGCATCGTCGAGGAAATGGTCGAGCAATACTGGGGATTCATGCGACACACTTACGGCTTCGTTAAAGTAACGACGCAGATCGGTCTCGTCATACACAATTTCCATCGCTCGTCCACCTAGAACATAGGAAGGACGCACCACCAGTGGATAGCCAATGTCTTTAGCTTTTTCAACCGCTTGCTCTAACGCGGTCACCGTTGCATTCGCCGGCTGCTTGAGCCCAAGGCGCTGTACGGCATCTTGGAAACGCTCACGGTCTTCCGCGCGGTCAATCGCATCTGGGCTAGTGCCAATAATCGGTACCCCAGCCGCTTCAAGGTCACGTGCCAATTTCAGTGGCGTTTGCCCCCCGTATTGCACAATCACGCCTTCCGGTTGCTCCACACGTACAATCGCCAGCACATCTTCAAGCGTCACAGGTTCAAAGTAGAGACGGTCGGACGTATCGTAGTCGGTCGAGACGGTTTCAGGGTTACAGTTAACCATGATGGTTTCATAGCCATCTTCACGTAGCGCCAGAGACGCGTGCACGCAACAGTAATCGAATTCAATGCCTTGACCGATGCGGTTCGGACCACCGCCCAATACCATGATCTTTTTCTTGTCGGTTGGCTGCGACTCACACTCCTCATCATAGCTGGAGTACATGTACGCAGTATCTGACGCAAACTCCGCGGCGCAGGTATCTACGCGCTTGTACACAGGATTAATGCTGAATTTATCGCGCAACTTGCGGACTTCAATTTCAGACACACCCAGTAATTTGGCAAGACGCGCATCGGCAAACCCTTTGCGTTTTAGCTGGCGCAATGCGGTTTCATTAAGCCCCGCAAAGCCATGCTCGCGAACTTGTTGTTCCTGTTTAACGATGTCTTCAATTTGCACCAAGAACCAGCGGTCGATGTTCGTCAGATTAAAGACGCCATCAACTGACATGCCGGCTCGGAACGCATCCGCAATGTACCAAATACGCTCTGCACCTGGCTCTTTGAGCTCATGACGAATGCGAGTCAGGGCATCATCGTCGTCCAAGTTCACCATCTCATCAAAACCTGACGCGCCCACTTCCAAACCACGCAAGGCTTTTTGCAGTGACTCTTGCTGGTTACGGCCAATTGCCATCACCTCGCCCACTGACTTCATTTGCGTGGTCAAACGGTCATTCGCACCGGCAAATTTTTCAAAGTTAAAGCGCGGAATTTTGGTCACGACATAGTCGATGGTCGGCTCAAAAGAAGCCGGAGTCGCACCGCCTGTGATGTCGTTCATCAACTCATCAAGGGTAAAGCCGACAGCAAGCTTAGCCGCCACCTTGGCAATCGGGAAACCGGTGGCTTTTGATGCGAGTGCGGATGAGCGTGACACACGTGGGTTCATCTCGATGATGACCATGCGTCCAGTTTTAGGGTCAATACCAAACTGTACGTTCGAGCCGCCCGTCTCAACACCAATTTCACGCAGCACCGCCAGTGATGCATTTCGCATCAATTGATATTCTTTGTCGGTCAGCGTTTGCGCAGGTGCCACCGTAATGGAGTCGCCGGTGTGGACGCCCATGGCATCGAAGTTTTCAATCGAACAAACAATGATGCAGTTATCATTTTTATCCCGCACCACTTCCATTTCATACTCTTTCCAACCAATCAACGACTCATCAATCAGAAGCTCATTGGTGGGGGACAGGTCGAGACCGCGTTCACAAATTTCCTCGAACTCTTCTTTGTTGTAGGCGATCCCGCCTCCGGTTCCTCCCATTGTAAAAGAAGGACGGATGATGCAAGGGAAACCGACTTCATCTAAAACCTTGTAGGCTTCATCCATGCTATGGGCAATCCCTGCACGAGGACACTCAAGGCCAATGCTACGCATGGCTTCATCGAATCGGTGTCTGTCTTCGGCTTTATCAATTGCATCTGCGGTGGCGCCGATCATCTCCACACCGAATTCGGCGAGTACGCCGTGGCGCTCGAGATCCAGCGCACAGTTCAGTGCGGTTTGTCCGCCCATGGTCGGCAAAATTGCATCAGGACGTTCTTTGTCGATGATGTGTTTCACAACCTGCCATTGAATCGGCTCAATGTAGGTCGCATCGGCCATTTCTGGGTCGGTCATGATGGTGGCAGGGTTCGAGTTCACCAGAATGACACGATACCCTTCTTCACGCAGCGCTTTACACGCTTGTGCCCCTGAATAGTCGAACTCGCAGGCTTGGCCAATAATGATTGGGCCTGCGCCCAGGATAAGAATGCTTTTGATGTCTGTGCGTTTTGGCATGCTCAACGACTCCAATTAGGCGCGGTGTTGTTTGATGAGGTCGATAAAGTGATCGAAAAGGGGCGCAGCATCATGTGGCCCTGGGCTTGCTTCAGGGTGCCCTTGGAAGCTAAAGGCTGGCTTCTCGGTATGATGGATCCCTTGCAAGCTGCCATCGAACAAGGACACATGCGTCGCACGTAATGTGTCAGGCAAGCTGTCATTGTCTGCGGCAAAGCCGTGGTTTTGGCTGGTGATCATCACCACCCCACGCTCTAAATCTTTCACCGGATGGTTAGCACCATGGTGGCCAAACTTCATTTTGACCGTTTTCGCACCGCTCGCTAGCGCCAAGATTTGGTGCCCCAAGCAAATACCAAATAATGGCACGCCTTCCGCTATGAAGGTTTGGGTGGCCGCAATCGCATACTCACACGGCGCTGGATCGCCAGGGCCATTAGATAAGAAGACACCATCAGGATTCATCGCCAGCACTTCGTCTGCCGGGGTGGTTGCCGGTACCACAGTCAAACGGCAGCCGCGGTCGACCAACATGCGCAAGATGTTGCGCTTGGCACCAAAGTCGTAAGCGACAACATGGTAAGGCAATTCACTGTCCGGCAATGCATCTGGTAGGCCCTGATGCAGCTGCCATGATCCTTGCGTCCAGCTGTAACGCTCCTGCGTCGTCACTTCTTTGGCAAGATCCATCCCTTTCAAGCCTGGGAAATCTTTCGCCTTGGCCAGCGCCAGCGCTTCATCAACGCTCTCTCCGGCCACAATACAGCCATTCTGCGCCCCTTTTTCACGTAACAAACGAGTGAGCTTGCGTGTATCAATGTCGGCGATGCCAACAATGTTGTGTTGTTTGAGGTAATCAGAGAGGGATTGTTGATTGCGGAAATTGCTAGCTAACAGGGGAAGATCGCGAATGACGAGGCCTTGGGCGTGGACTTGGGAGGATTCTTCGTCTTCGGTGTTGGTGCCGGTGTTGCCAATATGGGGATAGGTAAGTGTTACGATCTGACGGGAATAAGAGGGGTCGGTTAATATTTCTTGATACCCCGTCATCGAGGTATTGAAAACCACTTCTCCCACCGCGGTGCCATCAGCGCCGATCGGGGTACCGTGGAACACTGTCCCATCTTCTAGGACTAAGAGCGCAGACTTGCTCAAGACAACCTCCAATTATATAGAAATGCACTTTTTACGACTAACGTTGCATTCACGTATTCCATCTAAGATCAAAACTCACGTCAAGCTGAATTTTGACAAATTGCGCGCATTCTAGAGATGCAAGGTTTGGCTGTCAATAATGCGTGCTACTTTTTATTGTATTTACTAAGCACTCAAGAAAAACAGGCCACCTAAGCAAGATAAAGCACAATCTTGTCTTTATTTTCAAACCAAAGAGCTAGATAAATTGGCAGATAAATAACTTTTTTACCCAAACCGAGAGAGAAACATAAAACTGGCGTGCGCAAACGTTTACCGCGCAACAAAGATCATAACTGGAAGAGTTATCGCGTCGAAATGCTGTCAACAAGGGGAAAACAAAGAAAAAATTACGACAATATGAAGTGCATTGCATGAGAAAAAGAAAGGGGCATAAAAAAACATCGCGCCTAAGCGCGATGCATAATTATTTAAGATTAAGTACATCCTGCATGGTATAAAAACCTTGCTGGTGTTGATTGAGCCATACCGCGGCACGGACCGCTCCCTTGGCAAAGGTGGAACGACTTGACGCTTTGTGCGTGATTTCAACACGCTCGCCAATATCCGCAAACATGGCGGTATGCTCCCCCACGATATCGCCAGCGCGAATAGTGGCAAAGCCGATTTCATGTTTGCTACGCTCGCCAGTGATCCCTTCTCGGGCATACACAGCGACATCGCTCAGCTGGTTTCCCATCGCCCCGGCAATGGCTTCTCCCATTCCCAGTGCAGTGCCCGATGGCGCATCCACTTTATGGCGATGATGCGCCTCAACAATCTCAATATCGCATTCCTCACCCATCACTTTGGCGGCTTGTTCAAGCAGTTTAAATACAAGGTTCACGCCGACACTGTAATTGGGGGCCATCACTACTGCCGTCGCTTCTGAGGCATCTTGGATGGTTTGCTTTTGTGCGTCATCAAATCCAGTTGTTCCAATCACCAACTGCTTGCCTTTTTGTTGGCACAACGCCAAGTTCGCGAGTGTGGCCGCGGGTGCGGTAAAATCAATGATCACATCGAAGTCATCCGCCACTTTGGCCAGAYCGTCCACCACTTGTACGCCGAGGCGGCCCACACCCGCCAGCTCCCCTGCATCCGTCCCAATCAAGCTTGATTCAGGCCGTTCACTCGCCGCCCCTAATGTTGCGCCCGCGTATTGCGTAACCGCTTGAATAAGATTGCGTCCCATACGGCCGGCTGCACCAGCAATGGCAATACGTACCATGGTTCTCCCCTCTTTTACTTCACCAGCAGCGCTGGCCACCTATCCATTAACCCATCACTGTAGCGCGTTCGTTTCAGCTTGTATATTGCTGAAAGTGGCCCAGAAGCATGCTAACAAAAAGGGAAGCTTTCGCTTCCCTTTAATTTTGTCGATGGGTAACTAGGTCACCTCACGAATTTGTAACTCTTTCGGCACTTCGAAGAACATGTTTTCTTCACGGCCACTCAGGTTTTCTACCTCAGTGGCACCCAACGCCTTCACGCGGGCAATAATCAAATCAACCAATTCTTCTGGTGCCGAGGCGCCAGCAGTGATCCCAACCGTGTACTTACCCTCGAACCACGCCGGATCAATGTCTTCCGCACAGTCGGTTAGGTACGCCGGGGTTCCCAGTTTTTCGGATAACTCGCGGAGACGGTTTGAGTTCGAGCTATTCTTCGAGCCCACCACCACCATCACATCACAGCTTTGGGCGAGATCACGCACTGCATCTTGGCGGTTTTGTGTCGCGTAGCAAATATCATCTTTGCGTGGACCTTGAATGTTGGGGAAGACCTGACGCAAGGTATCAATCACATCAGCGGTTTCGTCCACTGACAGCGTGGTTTGACTCACATAATGCAAGTTATCCGGATCGTTGACTTGAAGCGTGTGCACATCCGCTGGCGTTTCAACCAAGTACATACCGCCGGTTTCACTGGCATATTGACCCATAGTGCCTTCCACTTCGGGGTGCCCAGCATGACCAATCAATACCACTTCCATATTTTTACGGCTGGCTCGCGCCACTTCCATATGTACTTTGGTCACCAAGGGGCAGGTTGCATCGAACACCGTCAGTTGACGAGATTTAGCTTCATTGCGCACCGCTTGCGATACACCGTGGGCCGAGAAGATCACAATGCTGTCGTCAGGCACTTCGCTTAATTGTTCCACAAACACCGCGCCGCGTTGCTTTAGGCCTTCCACCACAAATCGGTTATGCACCACTTCATGGCGCACATAAATGGGAGGCTGATAAATTTCCAAAGCACGTTCAACGATGCTGATCGCGCGATCGACACCAGCACAAAAGCCTCGGGGATTCGCAAGTAGGATCTTCATGACTTTGCCTTATTGCACACTGATTATTTCTACGTCAAAAATCACGGTTTTCCCTGCCAACGGATGATTAAAATCGACCGTCACAGATTCGCCGCTGACCTCGGTCACGATACCGGGAATTTCTTGTCCTTGAGGGCCGCTAAACGCAATGATGGCACCCACTTCAGCAGGCGTGTCTCCCCCAAACTGACGGCGGTCCATATAGTGGATATTATCCGGGTTTGGCTGGCCGAATGCATCTTCAGGTGCCAGCGTAAAGCTGCTTTGCTCCCCTTCATGCAGCCCTAACAGACAACGCTCAAAGTTCTCGGTCAAGCTGCCGTCTCCCATCACTAACTTAGCGGGTTTTCCGGCGTTGTGGGTGCTGTCGGCGACCGAGCCATCTTCAAGCTTAATGGTAAAGTGCATCAATACTTCACTGGATGCGCTAATCGCTTTCATGATCTGTCCTTATCGAAAGTCGTGTTGGGCTAATTACTACGAGCGACCCCTAGGTCGCCGATGACTGCTCATGACGAAAACTGTCTAGCACCACTAAAACGGCGCCAACACAAATGGCTGAGTCAGCAAGATTAAAAGCCGGCCAATGTGAATTGCCAATGAAAAAGTCGAGAAAATCGATCACATAGCCATGAACGAGGCGATCAAATAAGTTACCCAATGCTCCGCCGATAATCATGGCATAGGCGATATTGAGCATGCGCTTACTTGCCGGTGTCACTCGCATCCAGTATGTCAGCAAGCCGCTCACGCCTAACGCGATAACGCTAAAAAGCCAACGCTGCCAACCGCCTGCATCGCTTAAAAAGCTAAAGGCCGCACCATGGTTATGGACGTAGGTAAGATTAAAAAACGGCAGTAATTCAATGCGGTTTGCGGGACCATAGCCCATGGTGTTCATCACCAGCCACTTACTGCCAATGTCTAAAACGAAAACCAGAGGCGCCAGCCAAAGCCAGCGCCATCCTGATTGCGAGAGTGAGTGAGAGGTCATCACGCAAATTGGCGAGTTTCGCCTTCTCCTGCAATGTTAGTCACACAGCGGCCACAAATTTCTTCGTGTCCTTCGATCGTGCCCACATCAGCAACATGGTGCCAACAGCGGTCACATTTTTTCGCTTCAGACGCCACAACGTCAACAGATAGCCCTTCGACATCCGTTTGCGTCGCAGAGGATGGCGCCTCACCAGCGATCACTGTCGCTTTCGAGGTCAGCAGCACAAAGCGTAACTCATCGCCCATCATTTGCAGCTTTTGCGCAAACTCCGCCGGCGCGTATAGCGTGACTTCGGCTTCAAGTGAACCACCAATGACCTTGTCATTACGGGCCTGCTCGAGGGTTTTATTCACCGCGGCACGCACATCCAGCAGTTTTGCCCAGAATGCATTGTTGAGCACGGCATCGTCTTCTAAGCCAAATAAGCCGTCATACCAGACATCGGTGAACACAAACTTGCCGCGTTCGCCAGGCATTTCGTTCCAGATCTCATCTGCCGTGAACGACATAATCGGTGCCATCCAACGTACCAGCGCTTCGACAATGTGGAACAGTGCGGTTTGGCAACTACGGTGCGCGTGGCTCCCCGCTTTCGCCGTGTACTGACGGTCTTTGATGATATCCAGATAGAAAGAGCCCATCTCAATCGAGCAGAACTGCATCAAGCGTTGGGTGACTTGGTGGAAGTTGCAAGCTTCAAACGCTTCGGTGATCTCTTGTTGTGCGGCTAATGCACGCCCAACCGCCCAGCGGTCAACCGCCACCAGCTCATCGGCAGCGACACTGTCTTGCTTAGGATCAAAACCATGCAGGTTTGCCAGCAGGAAGCGTGCAGTATTACGAATACGGCGATACGCATCAGCGCTACGTTTTAGGATCTCATCCGATACCGTGATCTCACCGGTGTAGTCGGTTGACGCCACCCACAGACGCAGGATATCGGCGCCCAGTTTGTTCATCACATCTTGYGGCGAGACAGTATTCCCCAGTGATTTCGACATCTTGCGGCCTTTGCCGTCAACCGTGAAACCATGAGTCAGCACTTTGCGATACGGTGCTTTGCCTTTGATCGCCACCGAGGTCATCAACGAAGACTGGAACCAACCACGATGCTGATCTGACCCTTCGAGGTACATATCCGCTTCTTGGCCGTTAAACTCGTCGCGCTGGTTAACCACCGCGTAGTGGGTCGCACCAGAGTCAAACCAAACATCCAGTGTATCGAGGACTTTCTCATACTGTTCAGCGTCATCACCCAACAGTTCATTCAGATCCAGATCCCACCAAGCTTGGATACCCGCTTTCTCAACCCGTGCGGCAACTTGTTCAATCAAGTTCAGCGTGTCAGGGTGAAGCTCTGCGGTTTCTTTGTGAACAAATAGCGCAATCGGCACGCCCCAGGTGCGTTGACGTGAAATACACCAATCAGGGCGACCATCGACCATCGACTCGATACGGTTTTGGCCCCACTCAGGGATCCAATCAACGTTCTTGATCTCTTGCAACGCTTTATCACGCAGACCCGCTTTCTCCATCGAGATAAACCACTGCGGTGTGGCGCGGAAGATGATTGGCGTTTTGTGACGCCAGCAGTGTGGATAGCTGTGCTCATAGGCATGGTGATGCAGCAGAGCATCATGCGCTTTCAGCGTTTCAATCACACTGTCATTGGCTTTAAAGACATGTTGGCCAGCAAACAGTGGGGTATCCGGTAAATAGACCCCGTTACTGCCCACTGGGTTTGCCACTTCAAGATCGTACTTTTGACCGACCACAAAGTCTTCTTGGCCGTGGCCAGGTGCGGTGTGTACCACACCCGTACCCGACTCTGTCGTGACGTGATCACCCAAGATCACTGGCACATCAAAATCGTAAAATGGGTGCTTCACGCGTTTCAGCTCAAGCGCGTCACCCTTACAGAAACCGAGGTTGTGGTAGTGCTCAATACCCGCGCGATCCATCACCTCTTTGACCAGTTCGGCCGCGACGATAAGGCGCTTAGGTTGCTCGCCTTCAACTTGTACTAAAACATATTCAAGATCAGCGGCCACCGCTACCGCGCGGTTAGCAGGCAAGGTCCAAGGCGTCGTAGTCCAGATCACCACACCCACTTCGCCTTCACCTTGATGATCACCAGCCAGACTAAAGGCACTGATCAGTGCTTGTTCGTCAACCGCACGAAAGATCACATCAATCGATGGCGAGGTTTTATCTTGATATTCCACCTCAGCTTCTGCCAAGGCCGAGCCACAGTCCGTACACCAGTGCACCGGCTTAAAGCCTTTGTGCAAGTGTCCATTGGCGGCAATTTTACCCAACGCGCGGATGATGCTGGCTTCGGTATTGAAGTCCATGGTCAGGTAAGGTTTGTCCCACTCACCTAAGACACCAAGACGTTTAAAGTCTGCTTTCTGACCTTCCACTTGTTTGGCAGCGTATTCACGGCACTTTTCACGGAACTCAGCGGTTGAGACTTTTTGACCGGGTTTACCGACTTTTTTCTCTACCATCAGCTCAATCGGCAAGCCGTGGCAATCCCAGCCAGGTACATACGGTGCGTCGTAGTCCGCTAGCGTTTTTGATTTAATAATAATGTCTTTGAGAATTTTATTAACTGAGTGACCAATATGAATGTTGCCGTTCGCGTACGGAGGACCGTCGTGCAAAATAAATGTTTTTTTGCCTTTCTTCGCTTGACGGATAGCACCGTACAGATCTTCATCGTACCAACGCTTGAGCATATCAGGCTCGCGCTTAGCAAGATTACCTCGCATCGGAAACGCAGTTTCCGGCAGGTTTAAGGTATCTTTATAGTCACTCATTGATTATTGATTCCGTATGGAGGTTACACTCTAGACATTATTCACATCAGCCAGCCACGCACGCGCAGCTGATGCATCTCGTTGAATTTGCATTTTTAGTGCGTCAATAGACGCGAATTTGGTTTCATCGCGAAGTTTATGCAAAAGATAAACTTCCAACTGTTTGCCATATAAATCGATTGATTGATCAAATAGATGGACTTCGAGCTGCTGGCGTACACCGTCGACCGTCGGCCGTACACCAACGTTAGCCACGCCGGGTAACCGCTGTCCGGTCACGGCGCCTTCCACTTGTACGGCATACACACCTGAAACCGGGGAAACGCGGCGTTTTAGCAGTACATTGGCGGTCGGGAAGCCAATCGTGCGCCCTAACTTACGCCCATGCGCGACGCGTCCACAGATGCTGTAAGGTCGCCCCAACATGTCCGCCGCCTCGGCAAGATGGCCTGCGGCTAACGCATCGCGAATCGCCGTACTGCTCACTCGGCGGTCACTGACGCAAAAACTTTCGGTACTGACCACATCAAAGTGATGTTCCTGGCCTGCTCGTGCGAGGCGCGCAAAATCACCGCTTCGCTTCAAACCAAAGCGAAAGTCATCGCCGACTACCAGAAACTTAACACCCAATTGTTCGACCAACAAGCGGTCAACAAAGTGATCAGCACTCATGGCCGCAAATGCAGGGGTGAAATTTACACACAGCAGGCGGTCAACGCCCAGCTTCGCTAACTGGGTATATTTATCTCGCAATCTCGACAGGCGCGCCGGCGCTTTTTCACCTTTAAACAGCTCTAACGGCTGCGGTTCAAACAGCATCACAGTCGCGGGTAGGTTCAGCGCTCGGGCCTTTTCCACCACTTGGCGCAACACCGCCTGATGTCCCAAATGGACACCATCAAAGTTACCAATGGTCAGGACACAACCTCGGTGGCGCGCTCGTATGTTATGGATACCTCGGATTAATTCCATCGCCTGCTGACTATTTGAACTATTGAAACTGGCGGATTATATACTAGTCAGGGCTGGCAATCAGCCCTGGATTCACATCGACCCTTGAATTACCCGCGATGACGAATATCGCCAAGTCGCACACCGCATAATAGTGCGGTGCATAAATACACCACACTGCCACCGAGGATCAGTCCAGCCAACACCATGCTGCGCATCGACAGTGACATCTCGACCCAGCCATTTAATGTCGGCATCAGTGTCATTAACACCGCCACCATTGCTGCTACCGCAACCACTAAACGGCCAATATATAAAGCCGTCGCACGAGACAAACGGTAAACACCAGCACGGTGTAGGCCTTGATAAAGCAAGCCCGCGTTGATCAGTGCCGATAACGCCGTAGCAATCGCAAGGCCAACATAACTAAACAAATAGGCAAAGATAGCGTTAAACACCATATTGCTTATCATGGCAATCACACCAAATTTCACCGGTGTTTTGGTGTCTTGTCGCGCGTAGTAACCGGGCGCGAGGACTTTGATCAACATAAAGTTGACCAATCCACAGGCATAGGCCACCAGCGATAAACTGGCCGCCTGCACATCTTCTACACCGAACTCGCCTCGCATAAAGAGTACCATCAGCATGGGCTTTGCTAACAAAATCAACCCCACCATGGCAGGAATCCCCAGCAACAACACCATGCGCACTCCCCAATCCATGGTCGCAGCAAATTGGGTGGGCGATTTATCGACATGACGCTGGGAAAGCGCCGGCAGGATCACGGTCGCAATGGCAATGCCAAATAAGCCTAACGGAAACTCGAGTAAACGATCGGAGTAATACAGCCAACTGATGGAGCCTGTCATCAAAAAGCTGGCAATGAAGGTATCAAACAATAGGTTAATCTGGCTCACCGATACCCCAAAAAGAGCCGGGATCATCAGTTTGCGGATCTTTACCACCCCAGGATGGTGCCAACCCCACTTGGGTTTTACGAGCATGCCCTCTTGCGATAAGAAAGGAAGCTGAAACAGCAACTGAACCAATCCACCGATAAAGACCCCGACCGCCAAACCGATTTCAGGTTGTGCAAGATAGGGCGACAGCCAAATCGCCGCGGCAATAATCGCAACATTGAGGAATACAGGGGTAAAGCTCGAAACGGCAAACTTATTAAGCGTATTCAGGATGGCGCCCGATAGCGCCACGAAAGTAATAAACCACAAGTACGGGAAGGTGATTTTCAGCATCAAGCTCGCTAACTCGAACTTGGTCCCGTCAGGGCGGCCATCCAACCAGTCGACAAACCAACCGGTCCCAAATAACGCCGCCAACACAGGCGAGCCAATGACACCGAGCAGGGTGACAATCGTCACTAACCCACCTAAGGTACCGACAACATTGGCAACCAGTTCGCGAGATTGCGTCCGATGCTTATCGTCTTTATCCAGCGCCTGATATTCAGTCAATACGGGGACAAAGGCCTGTGAAAACGCACCTTCTGCGAATAAACGACGCAAAAAGTTAGGGATTTTATTGGCGAAGAAAAACACATCGGCGGCAGCCCCTGCCCCCATCAAGTTGGCAATCACCACATCCCGCACCAGCCCCAACACGCGGGACACCAGTGTCATGGTGCTAACGATTAGCCCAGAGCGTAATAGTCGCTTACTCACGGTTACCTCTTGAAAACACGTGCCTCTATTGTGCGCCACCCCATGCGTGTTGATGCTCGCTCACTCATGCAGGCCAAGTGCTAATGGCATGCAAAACGGAAATAAAGGTGACGTAGGGCCTGAAATGCTGATAGAATCAGCCGCCATATTAACCGTGATAACCCCGCAGCGCCAACACTACCTTGGGGCGGCGGATATTTGCACAAATGAATTGACAATAGAGGCAAAAAGAGGCATAGTCCTCCGCCTTGAAATGTCACCGAACAAAAGATTTGGGAGTTAGACCCTTGGCGAATATCAAATCTGCTAAGAAGCGTGCGATCCAATCTGAGAAGCGTCGCCAGCACAACGCAAGCCGTCGCTCTATGATGCGCACTTATATGAAGAAAACTGCTGCTGCTATCGCTGCAGGCGACAAAGAAGCGGCAACTGCTGCTTTTGCGCAAGTACAGCCTATTCTTGATCGTTCAGCCACCAAAGGCCTGATCCACAAGAACAAAGCAGCACGTTACAAAGCAAGCTTCGCAGCACAAATCAAAGCGCTGTAATAGCTTTTTGCTTTGCATCATGCATAAAAAAACCGGCCTCGGCCGGTTTTTTTATTGCGCGTTGATTAATGAGCTTTATCAATCACCGCAATACAGATCGTGTAATAGCTGGATCACCGCTTTCACTTCTTCACTTTTCAGTGAGTAATAGACCGTTTGCGCCTCTTTTCGTGTATCCACCAAACCGTCTTTACGTAACCAAGCAAGATGTTGGGATAAGGCCGACTGACTCAAAGGCACCCGTTCAACCAACTGTCCAACCGAAAGTTCGCCTTGTAGTAAATAGCACAGAATAAACAGACGCTTTTCGTTTGCCATGGCTTTCAGCAAGCTTACCGCTTTCGGCCCGTTTTGTTGCATTTGGGCTAAATCCATTTGACTTCCACTTCAATTGTTACCACCTTGCTCGAGTCTAGCACGATCTCACCACAAGCTTGTAACTAAACGAATAAGTGGCTGTAATCGGCTTCGCAAATCCGTTTGACGGCGGGGTGCTGAATCATTCGCTCGGCAAAAATCACGTAGTATTCTTCCTTGAGCGTCTCTAGATTTGCAATCGGAGCAGCATAACCTAGGCTACTGATCTCATTGGCATACGAGCTGGGAGCGACAAACAATGCCTGATGACTAATCCCAAACGCTTTCATTAACGCGGAATCATCAAACTCCCCCAAAATATTAGGAACAATACCTTGTTGATCAAACCACTGCATCAGTTTGCGACCCATCGCTGTCGCGCGGCTTGGGATCAACAATTTCTGGCTCGCAAGCAGTGTGGCAAGCGGTATATCGGCCAATATATCTGGGTGAGAGGCGAACAAGCTCATACTGCACTCGCCCAGCTTGACGCTGAATAAACCTGCTTGCTGCGTCGAATCAACCGGACAGTCCGACAAAATCATATCCAATTTGTGCTGGGACAATTGCTCTAACAGCATTTCATGTGTCGATTCAAAACAGCGCAAATGAATTGCGTTATCGTCAGGTACTGCGTGGAGTAAAACCTGACTGACTAACCGCTTGGATAATGCATCGGCGACACCGACGTCAAACAGGACATTTTCTTGCTGACTGTAATTTACAATATCGAGCATTTCGTAGCTCAAACCAAACATACGATCCGCATATTGAAACACCAGCTGACCCAACTCTGTGGGCTCAACATGCCGGCCGTTTCGCTTAGTCAGCTTCCCGTTAAGTCGTTGTTCGAGTGCTCGGATTTGTCCAGTGACCGTTTGGGGAGTTAAACAAAGCTTATCGGCACCTTTGGTAATCGAGCCTTGCTTGCAGACCATCCAAAAATAGTAAAGGTGGTTGTAATTAAGATGCGCCATGACTTGCCATAAAAAAACGCCAAGCCAGCAGCTTACGCTGCCAACTTGGCGCCTTCAAGCGAAATGAATGGGTTAGTTTTTCATATCGTCTTTATCCAGTGGCTTTCTTACGCGTTCACCGGCGCGATGTTCCAATGCTCGCTCTGAGAAGCTTGAGCTATCCGCGTCGCGCGCAGGCTCTGCATCAGCGGACGCCGCTGCTTTGCCATCTTCTACGCCTGCAAGGTATGCTTTGCATACTTGACTGTTCTCGTTGTTGCCTTTGCAATATGTCTCGTAATTCGCCGCGATCGCCGTACCTGAGACACACAGCAGGCTAGTAATCAACGCTAACATCACCTTGTTCATCATCGTCTCCTTGTTCATCTGCAAGCGCGCTGGCTGGAGGCAGTACAAAGTACAGCAACACATAACCAATCACTGCCGATAAGGTCGATCCTATCAAGATCCCCAACCGAGAGAATGTGACGAACTCACCATTCACACCGACGAAAGCCAGTGACGAGATGAAAATCGACATGGTAAAGCCAATACCACACAGTACAGACACACCAAAAATCTGTCTGAATGTCACTCGGGCAGGTAACTTCGCAATGCCGAGTTTTACCGACACCCAACTAAAGGTAAAGATACCGAGCGGTTTACCAATCAACAAACCTAATGCGATACCGAGAGGTAGCATTTCGGTCAAGCTTGCCAACGAGACACCATCGAGTGGCACTCCGGCATTGGCAAATGCAAATATCGGCAAAATCAGATACGACACATAAGGATGCAGTGCATGTTCGAGTTTTTTCAGTGGTGACGGCGCATCCTCTGTTTTGCCTTTCAACGGAATTGCAAAACCTAATACCACACCCGCAAGTGTCGCATGTACACCCGACTGTAAGACACTGAACCAAAGCACCAAACCAACTACAATATAGGCAGCAATATTGGTGACTTTGCGCATGTTCATCCCGACCAGCACTATCGTCGCCACAAAGGCACTAGCGAGCGCCAACATGGAAAGGTCGCTGCTATAGAACAGGGCAATAATCACGATAACGCCTAAATCATCGATTATCGCGAGTGCTAATAAGAATACTTTAAGTGCCAGCGGTACTCGGTTACCTAACAGCGCTAATACACCTAAGGCAAAGGCAATATCAGTGGCTGCTGGAATCGCCCAGCCGGACACAGCAAGAGGGTCACCCCAGTTAAACGCTAAATAAACCAGTGCTGGTGCCAACATACCACCCACAGCCGCAACGGCAGGGAAAGTAGCTTTATCTTTGGTATTTAACGCCCCTTCGATTAATTCCCGTTTAACTTCTAAACCAATCAGCAGGAAAAAAATCACCATCAAGCCGTCATTGATCCAGTGACCCACTGACAGACCTGCAACATAGGTATGAAGCGTGCTGTCATATAAAGGCTGTAGGTCCGAGTTCGCCACGAACATCGCTAGCACAGCCGCAACAATCAGCACAATACCTCCTGCGGATTCCATTTTTAGAAACTGACGAATGACATCAGTCATTTAAGCACTCCATACAAAAAAAGTGGATTTCCGTAGTCTAGACAGCCAGACCCGCTTTCGAAAAATCGTTTGTTCTGATAGTAAACATCGGAAAAACCGATGTAAAATATCCCTTACTATTGATTTATTCGCAGTCTAAATATTTATCACGCTGTTTTACCGTCTACCATTTAGCATAGTGGTAATCGCTTTGTTGTTGTTACATTTTTTATATCGGTTTTTTCTGCTCGAACGACATAGCCTTTATTATTATTATAAACAAAGACATAACATCAGTTAGACTTCTCCCCTGCTCTATCAAGATCGGATTTTATGAACACTGCAGTATTTGTGTCATATTTCTGAAATATTCCCTTCTTACTATCGCCGCTGATTTTGCTTTGACACAAAACCGACATCGAATTGTCACGGAGATAACTTATGACTCCCCATGCTACAGCGGTAGAGGCAACCCAAAGCTCCTCGAACTGGTTCCGTTGGACCAAGCTCGCCGTCATGCTTTATGTACTACTGGTGGCGGTAGCCATGGTAGGGAGCGGCTTTAAATTAGCCGTGGGCGATGAGGCTAAGACCTTATTCGAATTTGCTTCTCACCCCGTAGCTGGCTTGATGATAGGGATTGCCGCCACGGCGCTGATCCAATCGTCAAGTACGGTTACTTCTATTATCGTTGGTCTGGTTGCAGGCGGCTTGCCGGTTGAAACAGCGATTCCAATGGTAATGGGCGCAAACGTGGGCACCACAGTCACCAACACCTTGGTGAGCTTGGGCCATGCGCGTTGCAAAGAAGAGTTCCGTCGTGCATTCAGTTGCGCCACGGTCCATGATTTCTTCAACTTATTCGCCGTGGCTATCTTCTTGCCGCTCGAAATGATGTTCGGCTTGCTAAACAAGTTGTCACTATGGTTGGTTTCGCCACTGTCACAAACCGGTGACATGAGCATCAAAGGGCTGAATTTCGTTAAACCGCTGACCAAACCTGCTGTGAACATGGTGCAGTCTCCTTTGGAGTCGGTTCTACCCGGCAACCTAGGTGGCTTGCTGATGATCGGTTTAGGTATCTTTGCCATCGTATGTGCCATCACTGTGATGGGTAAGGTGATGAAGAAGCTGATGGTCGGTCGTGCCAAAGACATGCTGAAAAACGCGATTGGTCGTGGTCCATTGCATGGCATCTTCTCAGGCTCAGTGGTCACTGTACTGGTACAGTCTTCATCCACCACTACAAGCTTGATGGTTCCGCTAGTTGGCACTGGCGTGTTAAAAATTCGCGATGTTTATCCCTTTACCCTGGGTGCAAACATTGGTACCTGCATTACTGCATTGCTTGCGGCGACTGCCGTCACAGGTGAATTCGCGGTGTTCGCGCTGCAAATTGCGCTCGTGCATCTTTGCTTTAATATTCTCGCTACGGCGCTCATCTTCGGTATCCCGGTATTGCGTGAGTTGCCACTAAAAGGCGCAGAATGGCTGGGTCACTTGGCCGCGAAATCGAAAATGGCGGTCTTGGCCTACATCACATTGGTGTTCGTAGTTGTACCCGGCGGGATTGTACTGTTGTCGCAATAATGCCCACCCGACGCTTATTGAATCAAAGCCATCGCTCCTCGCGGTGGCTTTTTTGTTATGAGCCGCAACCGCCACGTGGAGACCGCGCTGTAGGCATAAAAAACGCAGCGGCTTGGCTGCGTTTTTGCTGATGAATGCGTCCTACATCATTAAATGGCAATCGGCGCTTTAATGGTGGGATGCGGGTCGTAACCTTCAATCTCAAAGTCTTCAATCTTGTAGTCGAAGATGGAGGCAGGTTTGCGCTTAATCGTCAGCGTTGGCAATCCTCGCGGCTCGCGCTTTAACTGCTCATACACAATCTCATCGGTCAGGTGATTGTGGTATAGGTGCACGTCGCCAAAAGTATGGACAAAATCGCCCACTGCCAAATCACATTGCTGTGCAATCATATGCGTTAGCAACGCGTAACTGGCAATATTGAACGGCACCCCTAAAAAGTAATCGGCACTGCGCTGATAAAGCTGGCATGAGAGCTTGCCATCGGCCACATAGAACTGAAAAAGACAGTGGCAAGGGGCAAGTGCCATCTTACCCTGCTCCGCGTTCTCAGACGGGCTGRCAGACTCGTCGGGTAAATCTGCGGGGTTCCACGCTGTAATGATATGACGGCGCGAATGTGGTTTGGTTTTGATTTGCTCCACCAGCTGCGCAATTTGGTCAACCGTCGAACCATCAGGACATGCCCATGAGCGCCACTGGGCGCCATAAACCGGCCCTAGTTCGCCTTGCTCTGTCGCCCACTCATCCCAAATACGTACTTTGTTGTCTTGTAAGTATTGGATGTTAGTCTCGCCGTTAAGAAACCACAGTAATTCGTGGATAATGGCGCGGGTATAAAGCTTTTTGGTCGTGAGCAGTGGAAAACCTTCAGCAAGGTCGAACCGTAATTGGCGTCCAAACACTGAACGTGTACCTACACCCGTGCGGTCGCCTCTATCCGTACCATTGTCAAGAATATCCTGCATCAAAGCTAGATACTGCTTCATAGTGTTTCCTATCGTTGGACAAACAAAAGGCACCGCCCGCGGTGCCTTGGTGTGGTCAATAGTATATCTGATTACTCGACGTTAATCACCGAGCCGCAACAGAGCCTCGTCGGTACGCCCAGACCATCATGAGCGCCCCGGCAACGACCATCGGCAATGATAATAACCCATGCTGAACAAGTCACCAAACAATCCAAGATGCGCATCCGGCTCACGGAAGTATTCGACGATAAAGCGGAACGTGCCATACCCGACTAAGAATAACCCCGATACCGCCCCCATAGGACGAGAACGGCGAATAAACAAATTGAGGATCACAAACAACGCCACCCCTTCGAGTGCAAACTCATAAAGCTGGGAAGGGTGACGCGGCCAAGGACCGCCGGTGGGGAAAATCATCGCCCAAGGCACATCGGTAACACGCCCCCAAAGTTCACCGTTAATAAAATTGCCTAACCGTCCCGCGCCTAAACCGAAAGGAACGAGCGGCGCAATAAAATCAGCCACGGTGAAAAAATGACGTTGGGTTTTACGCGCATACCATGCCATGGCCACGATGACGCCAAGCAAGCCGCCATGGAAGGACATGCCGCCAGTCCACACTTTAAACAAGAATAAGGGGTCGGCAACAAACGCATCAAATTGATAAAACAATACGTAACCGATGCGACCGCCCAGAACGACGCCAAGAAAACCCGCGAACAGTAAATCACTGACTTCCTCTTTGCTCCAGCCACTGTTCGGTTTCGTAGCACGGTGATTGGCGAGCCATAGGGCAAAAACAAAACCAACTAAATACATCAGTCCGTACCAGCGAATGGCAATCGGGCCAAGCTCGACTAATATCGGGTCTATCGACGGAAAGGTAATGTAACCTTCTGCCATGGATTCCATCCTTTACTTCAACAACATGCTTGCGCCGACAATAACAAGAAAGCCAGCAAAAATACGTTTTATTTGCCGCGTCGGAAGCCTTACCGCGAGCGTAGCGCCAACGCGTGTCATCAACACGGAAGTCGACACCACACCCAGCAAGGCGGGCAAATACAAATATCCGACACTGAGTGCCGGTAAGGGTTCCGTCTGTCGCCAGCCCAACCAAACAAAACTTACCATCCCGGCCAACCCGAGCACGGCGCCACCAAGTGCAGAGCTGCCAATCGCTTTGTGCATCGTGACCCCTCGCCAATGCAAGTAAGGGACGGTAAAGGATCCGCCGCCAATGCCGGCCAAGCTTGATAGCGTACCGATCAAGGTACCCGCCAGAGATATTCGCCATGGAGACGGTAAAGGGCGGAGGGTGACTTGGGGACGACTGAGCAACATTTGCATCGCCATGGTCAGCACGATGACGCCAAAGATACGTGGCAACCAATCGGGTGGAAGTTTATCTGCCAATGAGGCACCTAGTACGCCGCCTAGCATCATCCCAGGAACCAGGGCTCTGACCGCGCGCATATCCACATTGCCCATACGAAAATGGCGCCACGCTGAGGCGCTGGAGGTTAAGACAATGGTAGCCAACGATGTCGCCAGCGCCATCGGCATGACGATATCAGCAGACAGACCAAATAATGGCAGCAAAAAGCTTAACGCCGGCACCACCACCAAGCCACCGCCAATGCCAAGGAGTCCGGAGAGTGTGCCAACTAACGCCCCCAACAGCATACAAATAAACGCTAATAACAAGGTTGCGGTGGTGATCATCGCATCCGTCCAATTTGAACCAGCGCATCCAAACCTTGTTCGGCTAAAAAGCCTTCCATCTGGGTACGGACCTGTCCGGGTTCACTCAAACTAAGCATCTGCTCGGTTTGCTTTTGTAAGCGTGGTAAGGAAAGACGACTGAGCAAGTACTTAATCTTCGCCACATTACGCGTATTCATACTCAATTGGCGATACCCCAGTCCCACTAATAATGCCGCGCCCACCGGATCGCCAGCCAGTTCACCACATACGCTCACCGGCAATTGATGGCGATCACTGGTGGTCGCAATCAAACTAAGCGCATGAAGTACGGAAGGATGGAGCGCATCAAAGATGTTGGCGACGCGGGCATTGTTGCGATCCACGGCCAACAAATACTGCGTTAAATCGTTAGTGCCAACGGAAAGAAAATCGACTTCTTGCGCGATCCCATCGAGCTGATACAGCACCGAGGGTACCTCAACCATAATGCCAAGCAGCGGTTTCGCCAGAACTTCTCCCGCCAACTGTGCCTCGTGGCGTACTTCCTCAAACGCGCGAGCAATTAACGTTTTCGCTTCCAGCAGTTCATTCACACCGGAGATCATCGGCAACAAGAGTTTCAAATTATCCAAACCCAAACTGGCACGCAGCATCGCACGCACTTGGATCAGAAAAATATCGGGATGATCTAAGGTAAAACGAATGCCGCGCCAGCCAAGAAACGGGTTATCTTCATCGACACTCAAATAGGGTAATGGCTTATCCCCGCCAATATCCAAGGTACGCATCACCACCGGTTTATCTGGGTAGCTGGCTAAAATCGCACGGTATTGTTTGACCTGTTCATCCTCGGAAGGAAAACGGCGCTGCATTAAAAAAGGCACTTCGGTCCGGAACAAGCCCACCCCATCGACACCTTGGTTGATGGCGATGCTACTATCGGCGCTCAAACCAGCGTTCAAATGGATCTGGATACGGGTGCCATCTTGGCTTTTTCCGGGCGAGACTAGCGCCGTATCTAGGGTCGATTGCAAACTGACTTCCGCTTGAACCAGCTGCTGATATTCCTTCAGCAAAGGTGCGGCGGGTTCAATCATCAACAGCCCTTTGTGACCATCCAAGATCACCGATTTATTATGGAGTCTTGGCGCGGAAAAGCTCACTCCCATCACCGCCGGAATGCCAAGTGCCCTTGCCAATATGGCCGCATGGGAGTTCGCCGCGCCCTCTTCGGCTACGACCCCCGCGAGTAGCGCACGTGGAATAGAAGCCAGCATGCCAGCCGTCAGTTCACGGGCAAGCAAGACGATAGGTGACGAGATGGGTTGATGATTGCTTGAGGCTTCAGAAAGAAAATAGAGCAACCGCTGGCCGAGCTCCTTCACATCGGCAGCCCGTGCCTTGAGATAGGGATCATCCATGGCCGCAAAACGAGATGAAAAGGTTTCTACCGTTTGTCGGACCGCCCACGCGGCTTCGTCGCCCTGTTGGATACGTAGGGTCATATCCTCGCGCAGCATAGGATCGTTGAGCAAATGGACAAACAAATCAAAGATCGCCAGCGCTTCTTTTTGTAGCTCCTTATCAAAGCGTTTTCTAAGGCGACGGAACTCCACTGACGCATCATCTAATGCGGCATCTAGACGATCGAGTTCTTTTTGAACATGCAAACAGCTGGCCGGTGCAACGTCCTCTAACCGTGGTTGAGAATCATCACACCATGCATTCGCAATTCCTACCCCAGGAGATGCTGGAACCCCTTCCAACAACACGGGTGACTGTGACGCATTCAGCCATCCGCCTTGTGCATCTGCATGGGCAAACACTACGGCCAGTTGCGCGGCGAGAGTGACAAGAAACGACTCTTCACTTTCGTCAAATTGACGCGGCTGGTGTTGCTGAACCACCAGTACGCCCAGTACCGTTTTACGATAGATAATGGGCGTACCTAGAAAAGACTGGAAGGCATCTTCCCCTGTGGCAGGGAAAGGTTTAAACGCGGGATGCTCGCGCGCATGGGCCAGATTGATCGGTTCTGCGCGCTCGCCAATTAACCCTACCAAGCCTTCACCAAAAGACAGTGAGACTTGCGCGGCAGGATCCAAGCCTTGGGTGGCCATCAGATCAAAGCTGGCTTGCTCGGGATTGGCAAGGTACACAGAGCAACACTCAGTGTGCATCGCAACACAGGTTTGCTGCACTAGGGTTTGCAGCGCCTGATGAAGATCCGCCGATGCGGCTACGCTCTGCACAATATTTCTAAGCTGTGTCAGCACCGGCTTCCTCCTTAAACGTTACCCTCGCTTGTTCCGACGTCGAGGCTTACGCTCCTTAAAAGGCATTGCTAACGGCGCAAACTCTTTCATTGCACGGCGGTATACTTCGCGTTTGAAAGACACAACCTGACGTACCGGATACCAATAACTGACCCAACGCCAGCCATCAAACTCCGGGGTTCCCCCGCGGGACACATTCACTTTCGACTCATCGCATTCCAGCTTCAACAAAAACCATTTTTGTTTTTGCCCAATACAGACTGGCTTGGAGTCCCAACGCACCAAACGTTTCGGGAGCTTATAACGTAGCCAATGACGGCTAGTACCCAAGATGCGGACATCTTTTTTGGTCAGCCCCACTTCTTCGTAAAGCTCACGGAACATGGCTTGTTCGGGACTTTCCCCATCATCAATCCCGCCTTGCGGGAACTGCCATGAATGCTGACCATATCGACGAGCCCAGAGAACCTGACCGTGGCCGTTACATATTACTATCCCCACATTGGGACGATAGCCATCGCCATCAATCACTGGACGACCTCAATGATAAATCTCTACTGAGTCTGATTTTTTCACAAAAAGCCGCTAAGGGTAAACAAACATTGTGGATTAACCTGTGTTTTTGCGCACTCGTCGTCATCTGAGGATAACTCAGGGCCTAACAGGAAGTTATAAACATAGCAATGAGAGTTTGCGCACATTTATTCACGCTTTCTGTGGATAGATTTGTGAAGAAG
>NZ_MUFN01000012.1:0-124274 GCF_001996205.1 Salinivibrio sp. IB574
GTGGCGTGGCTCGCCACTTCACGAATCGATCCCGCCATTTCCTCGGTGGCACTGGCGAGTGAATCAAGATACTGACGTTGGCTTTCACCCAGTGATTCACTTTCGTCGCTGCGCTGCTGCAGGCTCGATGACAAGCTATCCATCATCTCTGCGCTTTGCTGAATGGCTTTCACCATGTTTTGCTCACGCTCAAGCACTTTGTCGATGGTAATCGCGATCTGGCTGAACTCATCCCTTACTGGGAAGAAGTTCATTCGGTAGCTGAGTTCCCCATCTGCTAGCTTTAAGAGAGCTTGGTTCATGGTGTACATCGCGCCGCCGATAAAGGTCATGATGTAATAGGTCAACAGCGCAATCACCACTACCATGCCAAGCAGCAAGCTCCAATCGAGTGTGCCAAGGTAGGTGAACAAGGTGCCATCTGGTTGATAGTCAAGCTGTCCCGACGGCGTGAGCGTAAACCCGCTTTGCTGGTTTTGTAGTACCGTGCGTACTTCTTGCGCTGGCAAATCGTATTTCGCCACTAGGGCCTGAATGGCTTGGCCTTCCGCCTGCATGTTGGTTGCCACTCGCGTGTCCGACGCTGCATCGAGTGTCAGCGCTATCACTATCATTGCGAGGAGGGGAAGGAAAAAGATAAGGTAAAATTTTTCTTGGAGCCGAAGGTGGATGAGGTATTTATCAATCCATCGAAACGCTACTTCTTTCATGACGTAATCCTGTCAAACGACTGTCTCATGTAGCGTTATACAGATGTCATTATGCAATGGAAATACAGTGGAGGTGACCGATGTCTCAAAAATGCGTCAAGGCCTATGTCACAGGTCACGTTCAGGGCGTTGGCTTTCGTTATCACACCGCGCACGAGGCATTAAAACTGTCTTTGACTGGGTACGCGAAGAACTTGCCAGATGGACGTGTTGAGGTGTTGGCATGTGGCCGCGAAGAGTCGGTTGATGCCCTTATTGCATGGTTAGATCAAGGGCCGCCCACCGCGAGCGTGAATCACGTTAAACACGAAGACACTGAATGGCGTTCCGTGGATGGGTTTGCCATTCAGTAGGTCATAGGACAGTCTTTAATGGGGCCTAGTTACAAACATTTGGCGGGTTTGGGGAGGCCTGCCAATTTGGTCGCTTGTTTGGCCGGGCCTTTCGGAAAGAGCTTAAACAGGTATTTGCTGTTACCTTTCTCTGGACCGTATTCTTTTTCCATCGATTTTACCAATAAACGCACCGCCGGTGAGGTGTTGTATTCTTGGTAAAAATGGCGGACAAAGTGGATCACTTCCCAGTGGGCCTCGGTCAGTGCAATGCCTTCTTGCTCAGCCAACAAGGGAACCAGCGCTTCGTGCCAATCGTCTACGTTTTTTAAATACCCTTGCGCATCCGTTGCAACGGTTTCACCTTCATACACCAACATAGTCTTGCCTTTGTTCGTCATCCCAGCGGATGTTCTCGCCGTTGATAAGGCTGCAAAGCATAGCGAGCGACTGGAATGAGTGCAACTGACGTTTATTGCGGACAGGTTTCTTCATCACGCTTGTGCGTGCTGCTATAAAAAAAGCCGGCAATAGCCGGCTTTGGTGGTGCATACACAATTTTTGTGTGGCACTTAGTCGTCGTTCATGATGCCAAGAATGCTCAGCAGGTGAACGAAGATGTTGAAGATATTCAAATACAGCGACACGGTGGCGCGGATGTAGTTGGTCTCGCCGCCGTTAATGATGTTGCTGGTGTCATACAGAATAAAGGCGGAGAAAATCAGTACCGCAATGGTGCTGATCGCCAAGCTCAGCGCTGGGATCTGTAGGAAGATGTTCGCAACCATCGCCACCAATAGCGCAATCACACCAGCGACCAAGAAACCGCCCATGAAAGAGAAGTCTTTCTTCGATGTGATGGCGTAAGCCGACAGGCCAAGGAATACCATACCTGTGGTAGCAAGCGCCTGCATCACAATCCCTGGGCCACTCGACAGGCTCAGGTAATAGGTCAGTGTTGGGCCTAACGAGGCGCCCAGAAGGCCGGTGAACACGAAGGTCCACACGATACCCGCGGAGGAGTTCATGGTGCGAGGTAGCACAAAAAACACGATCGCCAACGCACCTAGGGTCATACCTAGCGACATCATTGGGCCGATGCCGACAGCGATAGCGATAAAGGCCGCGATAGCACTGGTGATCAGTGTCATCGATAGCAGTGCATACGTGTTACGTAGCACTTTGTTAGTAGATAACGCACTCTGCTGTGACTGGCTGTGCGAAACGATACGATCGTTCATAACGTTCTCCCGGTTGGGTTAACAATCCATTTCTTAATACGACAGTTATGTGGGCAGTCGTTCACTTTTTCAAGCTACCCACGTCCTTAACCTAAACCATGACTGGCTTTTATAAAGCAAATAATACCTTATCCGTGCTCAACGCCGATGGTGAAGTTGTAAAAGGATGTTAACCCAGCCCTTCAAGCGTGAACAAGGTAAACTTTGTTACATCAACCACTTCCACCAGATAAATACTGCTAAAAAGCCGAATAAATATATCAGGCCCACGATCGCCAGTGCGCGCATCGACTTACTCATGGTCACTTCAGGCGGTAAGCGGTGTTTGGTCACCAAAATATAGTTGAGTAATGCAAAGAACGGCGTGGTCACGAATGCAGCAATCATGGCGAAATCGAGCATGGTTAGCAATGCACCGGTCCAAAACGCGACAATACCGAGCGCTAACACGGCCGTGATTAACATCCAGCCTTGAGTCACCTGTGGCGAGGCTTGTGGCTGGCGACGCAATAAGCGCTGCGATTCAGACACGACCCGCGCATACCCGTCGATCACGGTAATGGTGCTGCCGAAGATACAGAAAAAGGCGACCACCGCAATCAAGTAGCGGGACCATTCACCAATCGTGGCGGCATACAGGCCAACCAATTGATGCGAAAAGCCAATCCCAGATTGCTTTAATTCAACGCCACTGCCATGCAACAGCAGGGCACCGAGTGATAGAAACACAATCGCCAATGCAGCGGTACCGATATAGCCGACGTTAAAATCAAACAGCGCCGCTTTAGCATTAATGGGCTCAGATTGCGCTTTACGCTTTAGCCACACCGAGGTGATGCTAGAAATTTCAATCGGGGCGGGCATCCAACCCATGGTGACCACGATAAAGCCAATCGCCGTGACTGACCAAATGGACGGAGCCTGAAAATTAGGTTCAACCGCGACAGGGTTGCCGATTGCTACAGTCACCGCGACCAAGGTGGCACAGGTAAGCGTCGCCATGATCACTTTAGATAGCCAATCCAACGCCTTGTAATGGCCAGCAATTAGAATGACCAAACAAGTCATTACGATAATGATGGAAAGGGCGGTCAGGGAAAGGTCAAACGGCACAAAATAGCTCAGCAGACTGGCGCTAAATAAAGTCAGTGCGGCTGTATTGATCACGCCGGATACCGCGCTGAGCACGATAAAAAGCCACAGATACCCGCGGCCGAGGCGGGCATAGCCCTCTACTAAGGTTTCGCCGGTTCCTGCGGTATATTGTACGCCTGCGCGGAAAAAAGGGTATTTAAAGAGATTTACCAGCAGGATCAATGCGGCCAATTGCCAACCATAAATGGCACCGGCTTTAGTTGAGGCAACCAGATGAGAACCACCCACGGCGGCAGCGGCCATCATAATGCCCGGCCCCAAGGCGCGAACACGTTGGATCACAGATAGACGCGACCCGGCCTCATGAGGAGAGACGGTTTGCATGATTGTTTCCTTTATAATAATTGCGTTGTTGTGTTTGTTTTTATCGCTATTTGATTAATTTTATTGTCAATAGCAGGTTATCAATAACATATGAGCGATCTGTGTCAATCAATCTTGCCAAAAACCCGTCTCGCAGCCTATCCGACCATCGTCGTAGCGTTCAGTGAGCGGCTGAGAATAAAATGTGATCAAAAGCAAAATTTAGCTGGAAATGCGATTCAAATCACAATAGAATGCCCGCCCAACATGCGCTCTTCGCCAGCCCAAAGGCAAAGAGTGGCTGTGTCGCGATTCGCGGCTGAAGAAAAAGTGTCCAAGGTTGGGCCCACCTTCACCGAACCCGCGGTACGATGAAACGCATGATGGAACCTCTTGCCACCTTGGCAGCGTGTCGTACTCATCTGTACCGCAAGTGCAACACAACACGGCAAGGTATTCTATTTATGCAACTTCTCTATAGTGCGGCCGGCATCGTCGCTCTGTTTTTGTGCGCCTATGCGTTCTCCTCTAACCGTAAAGCGATCAACTGGCGTACAGTGCTTGGGGCATTTGGCCTACAAGCGGGTTTTGCCGCACTGGTGCTTTACATTCCAGTAGGACAAGCCATGCTGGGCTCTATGAGCAATGGCGCGGCGAAGCTGCTTTCATTTGCCAACGAAGGCATTGAGTTTGTATTTGGTCCTCTCGCCAAC
Source organism: Salinivibrio sp. IB574 (assembly GCF_001996205.1). NCBI lineage: Bacteria > Pseudomonadati > Pseudomonadota > Gammaproteobacteria > Vibrionales > Vibrionaceae > Salinivibrio > Salinivibrio sp. IB574. Next base: position 4,455 of record NZ_MUFN01000012.1, read on the forward strand.
GATGGGTTTATTTTCGCTGTTAAAGTTCTGCCGCTAATCATTTTTATCAGTGCGCTGATATCCCTCCTTTATCATCTCGGCATTATGCAGTGGGTTATTAAACTTCTCGGCGGTGGCATACAGCGATTACTCGGCACCAGCCGAGCAGAGTCTCTGGTGGCAACCAGCAACATCTTTCTTTCTCAGGGCGAATCTCCTTTGGTAGTTCGCCCTTTTCTTAGCCAAATGACACGCTCTGAACTCTTCGCTGTGATGGTGGGAGGCATGGCCTCGGTCGCCGGTAGTGTGTTGGGCGGATATGCGGCGATGGGTGTCGATTTGAAATACCTGATTGCCGCGAGCTTTATGGCTGCCCCCGGCGGACTTTTGATGGCAAAAATCATTGTGCCGGAAACACAGACGCCCGCAGAACAAAACCATGTAGAGATTAGTGACAGCGACCAAGCCAATGCGATTGACGCACTCGCCAGCGGCGCGATGAACGGCATGAAAGTCGCGGTGGCTGTGGGCACCATGCTGGTGGCCTTTATCAGCGTGATTGCGATGCTAAACGCTGGGCTGAGTAGTCTAGGTGAGCTGGTTGACATTGACGGTCTAAGCCTAGAAATGCTGTTTGGCTACCTGTTCTCACCGCTGGCACTACTCACCGGTGTACCGGTGCACGAGATCTTCACCGTGGGTAACTTACTTGGCCAGAAAATTGCGCTTAACGAGTTTGTTGCCTTCTTATCGTTTGCTGATATCAAAGCGAACTTGTCGGTGCAAAGCCAAGTCATTGTGACCTTTGCCTTGTGTGGCTTTGCTAATATCGGCTCGATTGCCATTCAGCTCGGCTCTATCGGTGCGATGGTGCCGGAGCGTCGCAAAGATGTGGCAAGCTTAGGCGTGCGCGCAGTGATTGCCGCCACCTTTGCCAACTTAATGAGTGCCGCACTGGCGGGTATTTTTATCGCGCTATAAGTACTGCGCGGTAACGAGACTCGGTTAAAGTGTCTCAGTAAAGTAGGGCGATTGGCGGCAAGCTAATCGCCTTTTGCTAGCAATATCGCCAACCTGATCATGGCTTGAGCGAACAGACCAAAAGCGGCAAATAAAGGGTTTACAAGCCACAGCGAACCCAATAATATACGCCGCGTTCCGGAGAGATGGCTGAGTGGTTGAAAGCACCGGTCTTGAAAACCGGCAAGGGTTAATAGCCCTTCTAGGGTTCAAATCCCTATCTCTCCGCCACATACTGAAAAGCCGCTGATTATTCAGCGGCTTTTTTGCATTTATGCCCCACAAATCCCCAAACCCTGACCACGCCAACATTTTAGACGCCTTTGCCTAAACACATTACCCAGCGTTTGATAATCTAAGTCCCCTAAAATTCTCGCCCATACATGGCCTTTTGGACGCCGCCAACCAGAGGGCGGTAGCGTGGGAGCCTATCACCTCGTTCCCACGCTCCTGCGTGGTAACGCGTGATGGGTTAGTTGGAAGCCTAAATGGGGGCAGCTATTTCATAGCGAGTATTGTGCGGATAGGGTGCGACATTTACTGGCGGAACACGGTGTTGAGCAGAGCATGAATCGACTAGGGAAATGCACCGATTGCTAACTTAAGACACTTACGAGAGAAGCTCAGAAAATATATTCAGTACTTTTATAATCGAACACGGTTACACAGCAGCATTGGCTATATGTCGCCGATAGCGTTTGAAAACAATGAACTTAACGAAAGACGTGTCCGTTAAAGTGGATCAACATCACCCGTTACACTCGGCGGTTTTGGTATGAAGTTCAGTGTGCTTTTTTATTTCAGTGTAGGGCACTTTATTGCAGGTGTTATGTTTTTGGGAGATGTGATTTGATTATTAGTTGGGAGAAATTAGAAAAAGTATTTAGGCTATTCTTTCCTGAGTTTTCAAACAAGGTAACATGGGTAGTTGTAATTGCTGGAATTAGTCTTACTTCAAGTTCTATTTTGCAAAGTGTTGTTAATTCAGTTTTGGAAAAACAGTACAACATTAGAGTGTTGGGTGAATATGATTCTCTTGTGGGAATTATCTTAGTCTTTTTTTCTCTAATTCATAATATATTACTTCAGCGTGAAAAGACGAAATTAGCATTAAACGCTCAGAATGAAAGTAATCATAAGCGTATAGAACATGATATAGCTCTATTTAATAAACTTGATGGAATTTTGAATGATGAGTATCTAATGCGATTTTTCCATGATGTAAAGGCAACACATGCATTCTACTCTAGTGAGCTGGATCCACTAGTTAATTTCATGTATGAAATCTATATAGTAAAAACACAGTTCATATCGAAACCTATTTCCACTGCCCTAGAGGATCTTAAGCCAGTAACAAAAAAATTACATAGTTTTATAATGTTGGAATTTTGTGAATATGGTCGTGCTAGAGGTGATGATGAAAAACTTTGTCTTCAACCATATTTTAATTGCGATCGTGGAGGTCGTTGGGATGATCATGAGGGAAGGGCTGAATACGCAAAATCAGTGTCAAAAATGTCTCAACTTATCAACGATTATAGCTGTTCGTATAAACGTTATCGAAAAGCAGTCAAGCTAGAGTTATTTGTTTAGCTAGCTTGGGAGCGATGGTATCTTCAAAGTTCAATAAAACATAACAAACGAGTATGTCGTCAATCGTTAAAATTTGGCGAGGTTTTTATCCCACATCACGCCGTCTTTGAGCATTGAACCTAAGCTCACCATCATCTCACGTTCACAGGCAATAATGACAATTTTTTGTAATTAATCTCTGAATAAAGAGAAAAGTGGTGTTTATCGAGCTCAACTTTTTCTCCTAAAACAGTGCCGAGCTAGACGGTGTCGTCTTGATAATTCGAGTGATGGTGAACATCGGCGATATAGAACAAGGATATTGTATGGAAATTAGGACTGGCAAGCATACAGATGTGTCGGCTATTACCGACATTTTTAACTTTTATATCGAACATACCAATGCTCGATTTGAGGTAGATCCTTTCACAGTAGAGAATCGCCAAGAATGGTTTTCGCAGTTTTCAAGTGGAACGAAGCATCAGCTTTATGTTGCGATAGAAAACGGCTTAGTATGTGGTTTTGCATGCTCCCAACCGTATAGGGTGAATTCTGCTTTTGACGATACGGTCGAGGTGACAGTGTATTTAGCGCCAGAGGCGAAAGGCAAAGGCTTAGGGACTAGACTGTATAAGCAGTTGTTCTCATCGATAAACACATGCGGAGTTCACCGCGCATTGTCCGGTATTGCATTACCAAATGATGCATCAATAGCTTTGCATAAACGCTTTGGTTTTAAAGAGGTTGGTGTTTTCAATGAGTACGCAAGAAAAAATGGGCATTATATTAGTTCAATATGGTTAGAAAAGACGTTGGATGCTATGCCTGATTGTGTTGATTAGTTCATAACTAGCGTATTTCTGCAAGGTAGCAATCAATGAGGATAAAATGAATACAGTGGATGTAATGCGAGACTACAATGAGTTTGAGCGAAAGCTTGCTCCCTCGTTTAATGGTGTAAAGGAGTCAGATAATAATCTGACGAAGTTCGTATCAAAAGATCGTTATGGTAGTTATATTTCTTTCTTTGATTTTGACGAAAATATTGCTGAATCAATAGTTAAAGAGCAGCTAGCATACTTTAGCCAACGCAACTTATGCTTTGAGTGGAAGACATATAGTACCGATAATCCAAGTAATATCGGCAGTGTATTACTCGCTAATGGTTTTGAAAAAGAAGATACCGAATCATTTATGGTTTTGGATCTTTCAAAGGCCATTGGTGAGCCCTTTGATGAATCTCAGATCACAGAGGTTTCTGACAGCACAGGCATTCGTGACGCAATAAGGGTTCAAGAACAAGTTTGGGGTGGAGATTTTGATTGGCAATATAATTACTTAGTAAGCCTCAAGGAACATTCTCCTGATTCTGTGTCTATCTACGTCGTATATGTAAATGGCCGACCAGTGACCTCTGCTTGGCTAACATTTAATGGTAATAGCCCATTTGCCGGTATTTGGGGCGGAAGCACAATCGAAGAATTTCGCGGTAATGGGTATTATAGTTTACTCCTTAATAAACGCATCGCTGAAGCGAAATCGAAAGGGGTTAAATATCTTATAATCGATGCCTCAGATATGAGTAAACCAATCGTATCAARGCGTGGATTTGAGGTCATAGCGACAACAACGGGATACACTTCACCAAATAGATAATAAACGATCAGCTGCCTCTGGCACTTCTTTCAGCGCGAGAGCAGCCAATAAGTAAGCGTATATACTGTTACCTTAAAAGTGGTACTTAGAGAGACTAGCGTCAAAATTAATTGATTAGATTTAGTTACCTCCTGTATTGAAGGCCGTGTCTAAGTGTGATTGATTATCAATAAATGGCTAATCCGTTAATTTTTAATATAGTATCGAGGGAACGATGCAAGATAAAAAAGTAAGAGACGTCTATAACGCTTACTTTCACTTTAATAATGAACGAACGCTCTCAACTGATTTAGACAGTGAACTTTTTTCGGTTGAATCTGAAGGTTGCTCTGTCTTTGTGGACAAAACACGTAGGTATGATAACCAGATAATCATCCATGAATTTTCTAGCATAGAGACTTTAGAGAGTTATCTGAGTTTTTACACACATAACTTGCCCCCTGAAATATCCGTCGAACCGCAGGCAATAACAAATGAGCTGACAACATGGTTACTAAATCGTGACTTTATGCCGGAATATGAGCATGAATTTCTCGAACTGAAGCCTGATGAGTATGTAGCGTGTACAGATAAATCCCAACAAGTGTCAGTTGAACAATGGTCACATGATAATGTTGATGATTTTTTAGCTTTACTTAAAACATCAGGTTTAGAGTGTTCGAACGAAACCTGGCAGAAGAAACGTCCGCTTTACTGCACCGATACGTTTCGTTGCTATGTTGCGAAAATAAACGGTGAGCCATGTGCTTGGGCAACGAGTTATATCGAGGGCGAATATGTAATACTCGCCAATGCGTATACACAAGAGAGTTATCGTTCGAAAGGGTGTCAAACTGCGTTACTTAGAGCACGAATTGAAGATGCTATTTCTTTAGGTTCCAAAGTAGTGCTGACTGATGTCATGCCAAACAGTACGAGTAGTCGCAACTGTAAATTAGTCGGTTTTAGGCATGTTGGTGCGAGAAGTGTATGGTGTAAAAATAGAGATAGTCATTGTTGATATTAAACTTCACATTCTCACTGTGATTAGGGGCACATGCAAGATCATGTTAATTGAGCCTAAATCACACTAACGATAGCGGCGTCGGCTGATTGCTGAGACGATTTGATGAGTTACTGGGTTACGACAGTTAATTTTTTATCGAGAAATTTGCGAGTCACTTTCAATGAAGAATGAACAAGGTTATTCCAATGGTATGTCCGTTTACCCTTCTGCATTGCTTGTACATGTACCTAACGTGAATGAAGGGCTAGAGTGGTATCGCAAGGCTTTTCCTAATGCAACGGCTATGTATTATCCAGACTTTGATTTTACTGTCCTCGACCTAAATGGTTTTCAGTTGGAAATTGTGCAAGCCGATGAAAAAGTCCGCAATGGTAAGTGCGGGACTGTGCTGTATTGGCAGGTTGATGACTTGTTAAGCACCCTAGATCACTTTAAGGCGATTGGCGCTGAGTTATACCGCGGTCCAATGGCGATCGAGCATGGACTATCGATGTGCCAAGTCACTGATCCATTTGGAAACCTCATTGGGCTCCGAGGGCCTGTTTGATGAATGAGAAGAGTTAGCAAAGGAAAAAGTCAACGAGTTGTCATCTCAATAAAATTACAATGGAATTGATTCTCAATGGAAGAAAAGACAGGAACGCGATCTGTACGTAGATGAAGCGCTTTATGGTCATCATAAACTGATACGTATTCCGTCAGCGAGTTTTTATGAACCATCAAAAATCGCAGATATATTATCTCGTGAAGTAGGTATCAAGTGTAATAACTTTGAAGAAAAACATTCGTTAAATGATGTTAGTAAACCAAATGTCACTTAGTGTTTGATGCAAGTAAGCTCGTCAAGTGATTAAGAGTAAAAAGTTCGTTGTTTATTATATAAAGGGATTTTATGGAAGAATATTGGAACCCAATGGTGCCAGAGTTAACTGTTAGTGATTTCGAAAGGTCACTCCATTTTTATCAGAATTTGCTTGGGTTCAAAATTAGAAATCAACGCACCACACCAAAATTTGCTTACTTAGAGTATGAGAAGGTTCATATCATGATTGAGCAAATGCACGACGCCGGATGGGAAACAGGGGCACTCGTCTACCCACTCGGGCGAGGTGTTAATTTCCAAATAGAGTTAAGTGATATTTCGCCGGTTCTGGAACGCTTGGTTGCGTCTGAAACGCCTCTTTATCAAGAACCACAAGAAAACTGGTATGACGAAGGGACAGTGCTTTGCGGTCAACGAGAGTTCTTGGTTCAAGATCCCGATGGCTATTTATTGCGCTTCAGTCAATTCCTCGGAGAGAAAGAAAAAACGTATTAATAATAATGCTTTATAATTGGATGGAATGCAGATGCGTAAAAAGACGGTATTGATAACAGGTGGTGGGCGAGGCATCGGTGCCTCAACGGCCAAGTTATTTGCACGAAACGGATACGTAGTTTTTATTAACTATAAGTCTAATCATCAGGCCGCATCTCGTGTCGCAAACGACATTAAGGCCGAAGGAGGGGAGTGTTACCCAATCCAAGCCGACGTTTCCAAAGAGGAAGATGCCATTAAATTGTTTTCGTCTGTGGATCAGCGAGTAGATAAACTGGATGTGCTAGTCAATAACGCTGGCATTTTGCGCCAGCAATCGCGCCTAGAAAATATGACTGCAAGTCGAATCAATGCCATTTTGGTCAACAATGTTACAGGATGTTTTCTTTGCTGTCGCGAAGCCGTTAAACGTATGTCGACGCGATCAGGTGGAGAAGGTGGTGCGATCATAAATGTCTCTTCTGGTGCGGCCCGCACTGGTTCCCCCAATGAATACATCGATTATGCTGCTTCTAAAGGAGCAGTTGATACACTGACTAAAGGCTTATCTAAAGAGGTGGCAGCGGAAGGAATTCGCGTGAATTGTGTACGTCCTGGCTTAATTTATACCGACATGCATGCAGATGGCGGCGAACCGGAGAGAGTCAAACGATTAGAAAATAAAATTCCGATGCAAAGAGGTGGGCAGCCAGAAGAAGTTGCTGAGGCCATTTTTTGGCTAGCGACTGATAAAGCTTCCTTTTCGACCGGTAACTTTTTAGATTTATCGGGTGGTTTGTAATCAATGTTCGAAACGTAACATCGAGCGAGTATCGCCATGTTTTTTATTACTTATGTAACAGAGAAACTAGCCAGTGAAAATCGTTGAGGCAACGACAGCAGATTTACAAGCATTCTTTGTCTATCTGCATGCTCAGCTTGAAGAAAATAACACCAACAGTGCGCCAAACTTCCAGCCGCTTTCTAAAGCATGTAGCTATGTATCCGAAGAGTTAAAAGCGAAGTTTCAAGACGGCTTTCAGTTTGAGGTGGGGCAGACAGGCTGGAGAAAGCTATGGTTGGCTAAAGAAGAGAATAATACCATTGTTGGTCATATTGACCTGCGTCAGTATAACGAACCGTACAAGGCTCATCGCGTTATGCTTGGGATGGGGGGTGAAAGTCGTATTAGGCGACAAGGAGTAGGGGCGGCATTAATTAATGCCGTGGTGGTGTTTTGTCAACACACAGAGCATGTCAGATGGCTTGACTTGAACGTGCTCTCTAATAATCTACCCGCTCAAAAATTATACGAAAAATGTGGCTTTAAAGTGATTGGCAATATGTCGGATTGTTATCGAATCGATGGTCATTCTGTTGATGAGTTAACGATGACCCGTGCTATCTAGCACTAACTTTTGCGCGCGTCATGGAGATAGAGATTATCTTGAGTAAGGATACACCCATGCACCTGACTTTCCGTCCCATCAATCTTGAAACCGATTTTGCTTATTGCGTAGCTGCACGTCGGGACGCTTTTGTCTGTAGCTTTGGCTCCGATGAGGGGTTTGAAGACTTTCTAACGGGCTATTATGAACGGGTGAGTGAACGCATGAATCAGCCCGAGTGGTTTTATCGGCATATTTTTGTCGATGGAGAATGGGCTGGGCAGCTTGAATTTCGCAGCACGTCACCGGAGCCTGAGACGGGTTATGTGCATCTCATCTACCTTGCACCTGCTTTTCGTGGTCGCGGGTTTGCCCCTTTGCTGCAGCGCTATATCGAAACCACCTTAGCAAACGCGGGGTGCCGGCGAGCGTTGCTTTCTGTAAGCCGTGATAATCATCGTGCGTTAGCCTTTTATCGCCAGCACGGCTGGGAATTTGTTCGCGCTAACCCCAAACATGCGAAGACTGATTTTTATCAGTGTTGGTTGCCGGCGTAGATACTTATTCGCGCCAATATGCGATTATGGCGCGATAGAATGTTTCAGTAAGCGAGTGGTTTATGACACTGATATGCCGGTCAAAAAGGCTCAATGTGCGACAGTTTCATCTCGACGATGCGCCGTTTATTGTGGAGCTGCTTAATGATGAATCGTTTATACGCTATATCGCAGATAAAAAGGTGCGTACTGAACAAGATGCTATCGAGTATCTCCGTCACGGACCGCTTGCGAGCTATCAAGCACATGGCTTTGGTTTAAATCTGGTAGAACGGCGGGAAGATGGTGAGCTCATCGGCATGTGCGGTGTGCTCAAGCGCGATGAATTGGCATATCCAGATTTAGGCTACGCGTTTTTATTGCGTTATACCGGGCAAGGATACGCCACAGAAGCTGCCGAGGCGGTGCTTGAAGCAACTCTGTTAGCGAGCGGACTGACTACGGTTCAGGCGATGACCATACCGGACAACCAACCCTCCAACCGCTTGCTCGAAAAGCTCGGGTTTCGGTTACAACACCCAATCATGCTTTATGGGCATAGCAACAATCTGTATCAATACACCCGTACCTGATCGACATTAGGCGTTATTGAGCACTGTCACCCTGAACCGTGACGCGGTGTAATCGTCTGGGGGCGTCACCATAATCGGTTACCGCGTAGTGCTGGGTGGCGCGATTGTCCCAGATAGCCACCGAGTGTTTTTGCCAGCGAAAACGAACGTGATATTTCGATTGGCGTGCTTGACTAAACAGTGTCGCGAGCCGTTGTTGGCTAGCCGCCTCTGGCCAGTCGGCAATCGCGCGAGTAAATTGCTCGTTAATAAATAGTACTTCTTGGCCGGTTTCTGGGTGGGTTTGCACCATGGCACGGCGAATGGGTGGGTAGTTTTGAGCGCGTTTCGAGACCACACTCTGGCCGTCGGCGTCTTGATGATCGTAACGACTGCCTTCAAAGGCGTGCAGTGCGTGAATGGTGTCGAGCTCGCGTAGCTCGATTTTTTCTTTGTCGGTGAGATCGGCCCATACTGCTGCCATGTCACACCAAATCGTATCCCCGCCATGTTCTGGTACATACTGCGCGTGTAAAACCGAGCACTTGGGCGGCACCGCTTGCCATGTCATGTCGGTGTGCCAATAGCTTTGGCTGGGTGGATTGCCGAGGCTGGTTTCAATCACGACCACTTGGTCGTTATCGGGTAGGTGCGGAAAAAACGGGTGAGGAGGCTCAAGCTCGCCGAAGCGTTTTGCCAGTGCGACATGGTCGTCGGTAGATAGAGGCTGCTCACGAAAGAAAAGCACTTTGTAGCGTAAAAACGCTTGGTACAGCGCCGCAAACTCAGCCTCTGAAAGCTGGGATAAATCTATATTATCGATTTGCGCCCCTAATGTATCGCCTAAAGGGGTTATCTTCATTTGAACCATACCTTACCGCCAATAAATTTATAGGCTGGTGTGCCTCGCACCAAGGTGTCACGCGCAAAGGGCTGTTCGCACTGAGGGCAGTGACACGGCGTGGTGGTGGCATCCTCAACAATCCTTTCTTTAAAGCACTTCACCAATGCACCTTTGCCGCCTTTGCGATATTTAAATAGTTGCGCATTACAGCGTTTACAGAAAATATCGATGGTTTTGGTGGGCCCTTTTTTATTTGGCTTTGCCATGTTGATTGATCAGACCTGAAAATAGAACTCACCATGATGATGGTGACGAGTGTGGAACGGGCTGTCAATCTTCTAAGCCATTGCGTCCACAAATTACTGTTTGAGTTTGCTGGCTCGCTGAATGGTGCGCTCACCGCTTAAAGTGGGTGAGCGCACGCGTCGGAACTATTGATTCAAGGCGGATGCGAGTTGTTCGAAGTATTCTTCAATTAAACGATCGTATTCGCCGCTTGCTTTCATGCTTGCAACGGTGTCGTTAACTTGCTTCACATCTTGCTCGCTCATCTGGCCTTTTTTAGAGAAGGCGATATAGCTGGGGGTGGATTCAATGGGGGGCGTTTGAATGGCAATATCCGATTGCACGCCCATTTGAACGGCAACATAGCGGGCGCCAAACTCATTGTTGACCCAAAAATCAACGCGGTTTGCTTGGAGGAGTTGGACGCATTGTTCGGGTGAGCTGACGCGTCTGACGCCTTTGAAGCGATTTTGCGCGACCATATCATCCAACCATTTTCCGTAGCTGACGTTGTTGATCAGGCAAATTTGAAACTGATTAATGGTGTTTTTATCCCAAGTTACGTTGGCAGCTTTGTTACCAATGGCGACGATATTTTGGTCAAACAGTACCTCATCAATATAGCGGGCAAATGTCTCGCGCTCGTCGGTTTTAAATGCCGTGAAAATGCCATCAGCTTCTCCGGTTTCGACATAGTTTATCGCGCGTCCCCATGGCAGTACTTGAATACTGATGGGCTTATCCATTTCTTTGAAAACGCGTTCAACCAGTTCAACAGCAACGCCATCGACCACGTTACCATCTCGCGTGATGTAGGGAGGGTATTCGAGCGTCACTAACTTGATCTGAGCACTTGCGGTAAAGGACATCGAGAGTAGAAACAGAAAGATAATCTTCTTCATAACGGACCCCTAATTGATGTTGGTGTCATGTTTACTGCAAACTTCTGATACGTCATGCCAGTATAGATAATGCACAGCGATGTCGAGGGATTGTTGCTTTTGGGGTATACGTTTTTGATGGACGAGAAGGGTGAAGTATGAAGAGGTCTGATGTCAGCACAGTGTGTATTGACGCTGATAGCGAACTATTCCCACCCCAGTGGATGAGAATAGCAAAAGAGAGTGTTGCGGTTAGTTTGCGACTTTAACGCGGATTTTGCTTTTCGCAACGCTGGTTAAGTGCAACGCCGCCATCGCGGCTTTCGCCTGTGTGTCATCAGGCATGGTCACGAAAGCAAAGCCTTTGGATTCGCCAGTCTCTTGGTCCAGCACCAGATTACATTCGGTAACATCACCATACTCAGAAAATAGCTGACGAAGTTGGTGTTCGGTAGTGGTGCGAGCAAGATTGCGAGCTAGTAATTTCATTGTTGTCCGTAATTGTCGAAGTAACAGCAGCGATTGTCTCAATAAAGGGTGGCAGGACCAAGTAATAGTTTGGCGATGTGACGAATAAGCGAATCAAAGACTCGTGTTCCGATGGTGTTTATGCGCCACCTTCCCCTAAGTCATGATTAATTTTGTCCAATAAATCGATAAGTTGCTGAGCTTGTTCATCGTCGATGCTTGGAAACCTACAGCGGATTTTTTCTGGGATGTCCGCCGCTTGATGTTGCAGGGCAATGCCTTTGTCAGACAATGTTACCCACCGCTTTCGCTTATCGTCTTCGTCTTTCACAATGGTGAGCAAGCCTTTATCGCTCATCTTTTTCAAAATCTGTGTCATCGCACCACCGTCGATGCCTGTCTTTTCCAATAGTGTCGCAATCGTGAGTTTATTGGTTTCCCAGAGCGCCATCATCACTACATATTGCGGATAGGTGAGATCTAGCTCGCTCAGCCATGCGCGATAAGCGCGCGAGATACCATTAGAGGCTTTATACAAGCGGTGACAGATTTGGCTGTTGAGCTTCAATTGTGGGTAAGTCATGAGCGAGTCATTGTCTATGTGTCTAAACGGTATTTTATTTTGTGCACAAAATATTTGCAATGCTAGGTAATGCGATCTAGTATTTTGCATGCAAAATAAATAAACCTGATGCAAGCGGCTTCACCGCACCTGCTGAGTGCGAAGCAGTGAGCCGCAAGCGGACTGGAACACAGGAGAGTGAAATGAAAGAGCTACACAGTGTTGCCTATACAGCAAAAGCTACCGCTACCGGAGGCCGTGAAGGGTCAGCAAAATCCGATGACGGACGTTTAGATGTGGCGCTTTCCACGCCTAAAGGCTTGGGTGGGAACGACGGCCAAGGCACCAACCCAGAGCAGCTTTTTGCTGCCGGTTATGCAGCGTGTTTTATTGGCGCGCTTCGTCTAGTGGCGGGTAAAGCAGGCGTGACCTTGCCCGAAGACACCCACATCAACTCTGAAGTGTCGATTGGCCCGATTGATGGCGGCTTTGGCATTGCCGTGAAGTTGGCGGTTTCTGTCGGTGATCTGGATAAAGACACTGCGCAGTCATTGGTCGAGCAAGCGCACCAGGTATGCCCGTATTCCAATGCCACGCGTGGCAATATTAAGGTCGAGCTGTCAGTGGTTTAATCTGGTAAGAAAAGATCGAATAGTGAGGAGCGCTCAACACAGCGCTCCTTTTTTACGTTTACGATCTAGCACCTGTTAGGTGCCATAGCCCACCGTGAATGCTTGCTGCAGATGCTTAGGTGTTTCGGCCTCATCAAGCATGGCGACCGCGAAGTCTTCCATTGAAATGCGAGACTGTCCGTCACTATCTGTCACTAAGGTGTCTGTCCCCAATGTGTACTGACTGGTGCGAGTACCAGGTGCGATCATGGCTGCAGGCGAGAGGTAACTCCAAATCACATCTTGGCTGGTGAGGCACTGCTCATATTGCACTTGGCACGCGCGTGCAATCTCAACCGCTGAAGCAGGGAGAAATCCTTCGGCGTTTAACACGGTTTCACCGTCAGTGCCCGGAATCATCAGTCGAGCGGCACCGCCAACAATCAGAACGCGCATTTGATGGTGGGCTGCGCCTTGGACGATCGCTTGGGTTAACACCGGTAATTGCGCTTCTTCGCCCGCGGGTGGACGTAACGCCGTAATGGCAAGATCATGACCAGTCATCATCGATGCCACCTTGTCCGCATCGCTCAAATTGGCGGCGACAGGTTTTACGCCGCCGGGTAGCTTGCTGAATGCTGCCTCGTTACGTGTCACTGCCGTGACCTTATGGCCGCGTTGCAACGCTTCCGACACAATTCGACTGCCAATATCGCCCGTGGCACCAAATACGATTATATTCATTTCGTTAGTCTCCATGTTATGACTCCTGTGTCCTTATGCCGCGCAATAGCCAGTAAAAAGGGCGGCTGTCATACGCTTGTGGTTAAACCATGATGAACTGATTAAGTTGTGATTTATTATCTATCTTGATGTAAAGATAAATTCTAAAAATCTTCACGTCAAGATAAATATGTGGATGTTTTTTTATTGAAGAAGACAGAGGGGAGCCAATGGAGATAGCGATCCGGCAAGGATGGCCGCTTGAGCAAGCACAAAACGTCGCTGAGTTATATGAGCAGGCGTTTGGGATGAAGTTCGCACGGGCAATCCCTAATCAGACAGCGCGCGTGGCGGTGTTGTCTCAGTGTTTTGTCCCAGACTTTTCGTTTTCCGCTATGCAAAACGGCAAGGTGGTGGGGTTGGCTGGGTTTCAAACTCAAACCGGCGCACTGACACAGGGCATGGGCGCGAAACAGTTGATCGATAGTTTGGGGTCCATCAAAGGCATTTGGGCCTGCGCGATATTGGCGCTGTTTGAGCGTAAAGCGGCACACAATGAATTGGTGATGGATGGCATTGCTGTTGATAGCGCGATACGAGGTCAGGGGATTGGCTCCCAATTATTGGATGCCATTATGGATTATGCCCAAGCGCATGGCTTTGAAAGCGTTCGATTAGATGTCATTGATAGCAACCCCAGGGCCCGCAAGCTTTATCAAGCCAAAGGCTTTGTCGCCACTAAAGAAGAGCGCTTTCCGCACCTAAAATGGTTAGTCGGCTTTTCCGGCGCCACCACCATGGTCAAGGCGCTGAACTAAAACAACAAGAGAGACAAGGATGTTTATGATTGAAACACGTCGACTTGTGCTGCGTGACATGCGGCCGAGCGATGAAGAGGCGTTTGTTCACTTAACGCAACACCAGAAGTACCAGCGTTTTTATAGCGAAACGGACTGCCAGCCGGAGACATACCGAGACTTACACGCGCGCTTTATCGAACAAGCCAACACAAATCCACGCGTGGCTTATCAGTTAGCGGTTATCTGCAAGCAATCAGAAAAATGTATAGGCACCGTCGGTTTAAGGCTTGAGGACAACCATCAAGCTTCCATCGGATACGGCCTAGCTGTAGAGGCGCAAGGCGCGGGGCTAATGAGAGAGGCGGCTGTCGCGCTGGCCGACTTTGGTTTTGAGTCTCTGGGTGTGCATCGGTTATATGCTGAGACTATTTACGATAATCTTGCTGCAACCAAGCTTTGTCGTTCACTTGGCATGCGACAAGAGGCCCATTTTCATCAGCATCGTTTCTTTAAAGAACGGTGGTGGGATACGGTGGTTTACGCCATATTACGACACGAATGGGAGCAAGGATGATGAGAAAAGCACTACTTGGGGCACTGATGGTGACACTGCAAGCGTGTACCAGTGCGCCCGTTGATAATGAAACGACCGACGCTGCAGAATGTGTCGGTAGTACGGCGTTGCCAAGCGCATGGGCAGACAAGTTTGTCGCTGTGGACGATCCAGCGTTACTGGCGTCTTCGTTGGGTCAGCCATTGGAAGGGAAGCTTTGCCAAGGCAAGGTATATCAGGCGACTGAAGGGGTGACAGTATATCGCGCGTGGAATAGCACCAACCCGCATAGTCAGTTTGGTCACTGGTGGTCGTTATCACAACCGTCTGGCTTGGTGGCGGATTATCGCCAAGATTATGAGATTTGTTATCAATGGTCGCCGCTCGATAAATTGGTACAGTGCACCTTGCAACCGGGCGCCAAGATTGTGGTGGGTAACGGTCAAAGTGCGAAATGTTCCGAGTATTTAACCTATCCAACCTCAAGTGCCCAACAAGTTTATCTGCAAGAGGCGGAGCAAGCGGTTCAACATTGTCAAACGTTTGATGCGGTGATGCGTTGGCAGTGATGCGCGGCAATCAACAACTCAATCACATCTAGGTGGCGAGCGCTAAGGCGGTGGGATGACAGACGGCCAATAAGTGTTTATTTCTCAATATCAATGAGATAGCCTTATTCTATGACAGGAATTGGAATAAGCACATGGAATTAGTCGTCCCCGCACGCCATCATCAAGCAGCCTTTTCGCGCTTTTATGATGATTTTGCTCAGTTTGACCCCGAGAATGCCGATTACTATCGGCCGGGGAAAGACGATTTCCCCGCTTACGTGACTCGGTTAACGGACGAGTCATTGGGTAAAAACCTTCGTAAAGGTTATGTGCCGTGTAGTCATAATTGGCTGCTTGATGCTGAGCAACAAATCATTGGCGCGATTCGTATCCGCCATCACATCAATACGCCATTTCTATCTCAAGAAGCCGGACACATTGGTTACGATATTGCGCCGTCATATCGTGGACGTGGATATGGCAAGCAAATGTTAGCCTTAGCGCTGCCCAAGGCGAGCGAGCTAGGGATAACTCGCGCTCTAATTACCGCGAATGAGGACAATATGGCATCGCGCAACGTAATTGAAGCTAATGGCGGCACGTTGGAAAACATCATTAATGGCGAAGTGTTCAATGAATCATTGGCGCGGTACTGGGTGGACATTAATGGATGATTCCCCGCGCGTAGACCAACTCGACAGCGATCGTCTGTTGCTGGTGGCACCCAATATGACCCATCAGCCTTTCATTTTAGAAGCCGTGTTGGAAAGTCAGCACACCCTTGCGCCTTTTATGGATTGGCTTCCGCACGCGTTGACCGAATCGAGCTCGATTGAAAACACCCAACAAGCGATTGATAACTTCGACATGTTTATTAATGAGCTACGCTACTCGATTTTTGAAAAGTCGACGGGGCAACTGGTGGGTGTGATCAGCTTAATCATCCGTAATATCGCGATTCCTTATTTTGAAATAGGCTATTGGTTGCGGAGCTCCAAAGAAGGCCTTGGCTATATGAGCGAAGCGGTGAGGACGCTAGAGCAGTACGCGTTTGATGGCCTTAATGCCAAGCGAGTTGAAATCAAAACCGCCTACGAAAACACCCGCAGCCGCGCGGTAGCCGAGCGTTGTGGGTATCACCAAGAGGCGATTCTTACCAATGACCGTATCTTGCCTAGCGGTGCGATTTCTAGCACTGTCGTATACGCCAAAGTGGCGGAATGAAAAATAATGAGGACTAAATCATGAGCATGGAACGCTTTTTTATCCAAGATGACATCATGTTGCATGGTGACACGGTTTCCTTGATCCCTTTATCTGCCTCGCACGCGGATGCATTAGTCGAAGCCGCTACCGATGGCAAGCTTTGGGAGCTCTGGTATACCTCGGTCCCGAACGCGGAATCGGTGGAAGGTTACATCGCTAGCGCCTTGGACGAAAAAGCGAAAGATAAAGCATTGCCGTTTGCCGTGATTGAGAAAGAATCGGGGCGAGTGATTGGGTCAACACGATTGGCCAATGCGGATGCCGCCAATAAGCGCGTGGAACTTGGTTACACTTGGTACGCCAGCCGTTATCACTGCTCGTCGGTAAACACCGAGTGTAAGCGGTTATTACTTGCTTATGCATTTGAAAGCTTGGGGGTGATTGCCGTTGAGTTTCGCACCCACTGGTTGAATCAGGCATCGCGCGCGGCCATTGCCCGTTTAGGGGCCAAACAAGATGGTGTGCTGCGTAACCACAAGATTGTGAATGGTGTGTACCGTGATACCGTTGTGTTCTCGATCATCGAAAGCGAATGGCCGGCGATTAAGCTAAACCTTGATTATAAGCTGGCGCGCTACCGTGGTTAAATTCGCGTTTTGCAATATCGTCACGTAGAGTAGCGCTTTTATTGACGAGCGCGTGCTCGAGTTGCTGAGAACCCTTATGGATACACAACCTAATAACCCGCTGCACGGGTTAACCCTACAAACCATATTGACCCGTTTGGTAGAACATTATGGTTGGTCAGGCCTCTACCAACACATCAATGTGAACTGTTTTTCTAACGATCCTTCGATGAAATCATCGTTGAAATTTTTGCGTAAAACGCAGTGGGCGCGCGATAAGGTCGAAGCCTTGTATATTGATACCTTTTGCTAAGGGTAAAATAGGCGGATTGGCTATTGGGTGGTTTTTGTTTGTAAGCGATTGATTTTAAATAACTGTCGTTAAGGTGTCGGGGTGCTGTCGTGGTAATGTCGCCCCCATTTTGCATAGTGTCGATAGGGAAGAGCACAAAGGAGCAAGGATGAACGTGAAAGCACTCAGAGTTCAAAAAGGGTGGTCGCAAGACCAATTAGCACAATTTAGTGGGTTGAGTGTTCGAACGATTCAACGTATCGAGCACGGCCACAAACCCGGATTGGAGTCGCTGAAATCGTTGGCTGCTGTGTTTGATATCGACATTACTGATTTGCAAAAGGAGGCAGACATGCAGGCAGATACTTCAATCRGTCCTGAAGAAAGAGCGATTGCCAATCGCGTCCGTGCCCTCGGCGGGTTTTATTCTCATTTGACGCGCTATGTGGTCGTGATGGCGATTTTGTTTATTATCAACTGGCAAACTAGCCCCGGCTATTACTGGGCTTGGTGGGCTGCAATGGGATGGGGGATTGCAGTGGTCAGCCACGGTGTCAGTGCTCTGGGCATTGTCGATCTCTTTGGTGATAAGTGGGAAAAACGCCAAATAGAGAAGCGACTGAACGCGCGGTCTAAGCGTTAATCGCTACCTGATAACGCCGAGCGAATGTGCCTCGGCGTTTTTGTTTTTCACCAACTAACAGACATGTTTACTGAGATGCCGCTTGTTGCTGTTGGAAGCGCGTTGCGTGCTCGACTAAGCCTTTGAACAGCGCACGCTGACAGCCAAGATAAAGCAAAAATTCCGGATGCCACTGTACCCCCAGTGTATAAGGGCGGTTAGGCGACTCAATGGCCTGTACAATGCCATCTAAATCACGTGCGCTTACCGTTAAATCCTCGCCTAACGCGTTAATCGCTTGGTTGTGTAGACTATTTATTTTGCGTCTGCCTTGCCCCAACCGTTGCTGTATATGGCCGTTGACATCACGCAATATACACAAGGTTTTCATCGGGAACACTGTCCAGCGATGAGAGGTTTTTTTGCGTTGCTCGCGCAAGCTTTGGTGCAAGGTGCCGCCCAAACAGATGTTGAGAAGCTGCGCACCACGGCAAATCCCTAGCAAGGGCTTTTGGCTCGCCAATGCGCTTTTGATAACGGCGCTCTCTAGCGCATCGCGTTCAGAGTCGTAGTTGGGTTTCACTTCGGGCTCGGCGGCGTACAGCACAGGCTCGACATCGTGCCCGCCAGTAATCACCACGCCTTGATAGGCGTTTGGATCCAGCGCGGTGCCGGGGTGTAACTGTAACGGTTTGCCACCATAAAGTTTGACTGCCGCGGCGACAAAAAAACGTGGCAGCCTTGCGCCTTTGCTCGGGCCGGTTATTGCGATGACGGGTTTATCCATAAATTGTGCACCTTTTCCGCCCAGTTATTAACGATACGCGCTAATGGGTCGTTGAGATAGCCCAAATAGGCTTTGCAACATGCGTCCAATCGCGCAGGATCGGCGGCGAGTTTTTCTACCTCCACCCAATCGTTCCATGCTTCGTGAATGCCCCAGTTTTGTTGGCTGACTTTGCTATCCGGCAACCGATAATGAAACGTGGGTCGCGCCTTAGTCAGCCCGTCGTTGACGGCCGAATTGACGCGCTCAGGGTCGAGGTGCGCGAACAAGGGCAACATATCTAGCGCACGGTTTCGTGTGGGATTATCCGCAAGGTAGTCATCAATCAGAGTATTCAGATCTGGCCAATAATCAGCGGCTAGCACACGTTCAATATATGCTTTCGGGAAAGGGTCAACATAGTTAGTTAGGCGCCGCGATAGATCAATGTCGGCCCGTTTTAAAAGCCAGTCATACAAACATAAGAATGCTTTTAAGTGCGCACAAATCGTTTTGGCGGTTAGATCAGGAAGCTCTGGATTGAGTTGCATGCCAAACGCATAAACCGGGCTGTCTTCGGTTCCTTCGGCGCCTTGTAGACGCAGTGAAGCAATTAAATCCTCGATGCTATCGAGGCGGTCTAGTGGGAGAGGTGGCGTGACAATTTCTACCGGCACGACCAGCTTGGCTGCCCACGCTAAAACGTCTTCGGCGGACTGATCGAGTTTATTGGCTAATGTTTTCTCGCTTCTGTCACTCTGGCCAAGGCGTTTTAATTTGGCATAATCAAGCTCAATCACCCAATCGCCAGCGTCATCCCCAGTTAGATGACGGTCGTAACGGCCTCCTTTTTTAACCGTGAGCGACAACTTATCTGCGACGATGCGTGCGATCTCGTCTAGCTCCATGCCGCTTAGTTCAAGTTCTACTCCGACGCGACGCGCTTCACCTTGCGCATTGTGCTCCCGAGGTGGTTGGGTGAGTCGTGATGTGTGCGTTTTCATTTAATATCCTCACCTTTATTGCTAAGCCTAGTAAACGTGATGAGGGCGGTATCGACAGAATTAAAGGTGTTTCTGCCTAACTATTAACCGTTTGCGACCTAGACAGAAAAAGCCATTGAATGTGCTTTCAATGGGATGGTGCCGCAGCAGCGGGTGAGGCAGAAGCGATATGTCGGTCTTTTGCCCAGCTATCAAGTGCGAGTTGCTTGATGCGACTGATCGCATCGTCAGGTAATTCGGTCGGGGTGCCTACTGCAATAGTGTCGTCATGATATAGGTATAAACGTGACAAAAACTGTTCAAAGGGCAGAGAAGCTTCGCCGTATTGTTCTCCTTTTCCTTGGGTTGATACCACGACATCGTGTCCCCAATTCTGCCCGCTATCGTTGTTGGGATTATAAAAATACACCCGCATGACGCTGTCTTGATCGAGGGCGATGCGTATCAAGGTAATGGCGTGCCAGCCCACAAATACCCCTTGGCTATTGGTCACGGCAATACCTACGGGTTGGGGATGAATGACTGGTATATTGCCGTTGTAGTAGGGGTGGTAGCGGCTATAGAAACGTTCGATAAATTGATCAAACGCCTTTAACATACCGGTCTGCACGTCAACCGCAATCATGAATTCACGCCCCACATACCAACCGTGAAACTCTGGGTTTATCCATTTGTGAGGGTCTTCTTGTCTGCCTACACACAGACGACCCATCTCAATATATAACTTATCTAGATGAGGAACGAGTGCAACGGACACCGGATCGGTATCAATCGGCAGTGACTGACTCAGCCCTTGCAACAAGGTACTTGAGTCCAGCGTTTGCCCCTCAAAATGCATCCGCAAGTTATTATTACAGGCCACTTGTACAATAGAGTTCAGCAAATAATCCGGGTCGTTATACGCCCACATGGATATCGCTCGCGCCGATTGGCAGGTTGGATTGTTACCTTGTGCCACACCAAGCGGCTGACCAAGCACGGACATGACACCGGCTAGTAAGTGGACGCGGGCAGGAAGGTGCTCCCCAAACGCAAGTGACAGCGCATTTGCGACGTCTGGGTGCAGGGTCAGATTAATTTGTCGCCACAGGCTGGGCGCGACGGGTGCATCGAACAAAACACCTCGCTCTAACATCATCGCGAGACCGTAAATCGCTTGAGCGGTTTGTGGATGGACAGCTTCTTGAATCAAGGTATGAACGAGCTGGCGGTAGGTGACCAAACAATCTAGCCCTGTATTACTTAAACCCAAGGCGGTAGGGAGGACATCGGATTGGTCATTCTCGAGTAGCCAGCGTAAAAAGGTCGCATGGTAATCAGAGACTAAGCCGACATCGTGCATGGCACGCGCGAAACCCATGGCTTCTTGTTGTAGTGAGTTCGCATCCATGGCGGATAGGCGTTCACAATAAGCCGGTAGGCCGGGATCGTCGTAACACCCCTGTGTTGGGCCATACAAGGCGCTGACTAAGCGATCAATCCCCAGCTTTGCGTCACCGAGTTGGATTTGCTCTTGAGACACAAGAATAGAAATGTGGTTAATCATTGTCTTGATGGGATTGACTTGGATCGGACGCTGCGCAAGTACACGCCAGACTTCGTCGACGAGCTCACTTAAAATCGTTTCATACCCCAAGTGTGCGAGTAGATATCGATAAAGCTCACTGATCGCAGGGGCGAGAGAACCCAGCCGTGTCCGGCTAGACTCATCGGAAAAGCCCATCACCCAAGATAAGTTGAGACTCAGGACTTTGGCGAGAAACTGTCGGGCGTCAGCGGCTGAAACGCGAGTCGTGCTTAATTGGCCGTCAACAATCGCGAGCATCCGTAGCTGGCTTAAACAATCAAGCACCACGGTGTTTTTCTCGGCGTACGCCAACGTATCTGGGACTAAGTTCGCTAACAAATACTCAGGTTCAGCCCAATCGGTTCCCTGAAATATGCCTGCCTCTTGCAAGGCAGGCATACGCATACATAGCGCTTCAATGCCATTTTCTTGTCCTAGCACCCGCCCACAGATATCTAAAACATGAAACTGGTGGCGGGCTTTAGCGATAGCGCTGACTTGACCAAGTTGTTCGATAGCGTGGTCAAGCTTATTCAATAAGCTAGACATAAAAGTCGAGATCTTCCTGTGCTTTTAATAGATCGCGCATAACGTGCGGATCGTCTCCGTAAAAGTGTAGTAGACCCCAGTGTGTGCCGAAAGCACTGCGCTTCGGTACTTTGTTTTCCATCGGTGACTGAAGTTCATGAAATTCAAAGTACTCGTGGTTTTCTGTTTCTTCAGGAATGGCAAGTTGGCTGACAACACGACGTCGAGGGTAGACACCAAATGTACCGGCGACACCTTTGGCATCTTTGATAGGCGTTGGGAAAAAGGCTTCTAGCTCTTCGTCAGTCGTGTGTGGGTCAAAGGCCACCACCATGGCTTGATAGCAATTGAAGCCGTAAACACGCTCAATGATTTCAAAGCCTTGGAAACCGGGTGGACGATAGGCGACTTCGCCAAAGTACATGCGGCCGTCCTTTGTGACGAAATACTCGGGATGAATAAAGCCAAAGTCGATATCAAAGGCATCAATCAGTTTTTCAATTTCTTGAGTCACCTTCTCACGGTATTTTTCAAGCTCTGGTGAGGCTGGCACGAACACAGAGTAGCCGAGCGTGACGTATTCAGAGATATTTAAAAACTGGATTTTTCGGTTTTTAATAAAGGCTTCGACGGCGAACTCCCAACCATCCAAGTGGCTCTCCATCAACAAGGGAAACTCTTCATCCGAGACTCGGTCGAGATCGTCCGGTTCGCGAATCATCCAGTGACCTTCACAGCCCGCTTTATCAAACGCTTTGAGGTGGATAGGATCGTTTGGGTCGCCATCCAGTTTCAATAAGGCCTGGTTCACTCGACGCAGAAAACGGACCACATCTGACTTATCTTGTGCTTCTTCAAAGATCCCGACGCGAATACCGCCGATTTGTGCCCGACGTTTCATCAGTGATTTATCGCGGAAGAGGAGGGCTTGGCCCATTAATTTAGGATTTTTAAGCAGAACGGCGTTAATTGCACCCGCCCACTCTACAGTTTCTTCAAACAGTGGAATCGCAACATCGACGCCCATTTCTTGCAAGGTGGTGGCAATTTCAAAAGAGCGGTCATTGAGTCGCTCAAAATTCCACGGCAAAAAAGGAATATCGTGTTCTTTAGCGTAGTCTTCAGCCCATGTGGGCGCCACGACGACGTACTGACGATCGAAACGGCTGATCGCGTCAATGGCATTTAAGCTCCACCCCAAAATGGCAACGAAGCCTTTATTAGGATCATAGTCAGCCATATTTCATCCTTTTACTTTCTGAGCATGAGTGACCACTGTCACATACTGCTGCACGGTCTTTAAGGCAAGCTGAGGATAAAAAGCAGGAAAGTGTGCAGTTGGACGACTGAAATCGACTGCATGCGCAACGTTTTCACCCGTCGGCTGGCCAAATGCGATCTTAATCGTTCATGGACTGAGAGCGCGCCGGAAAACTCGTCATTTTATTATTGATGTCGTTATTGGTTATGTGTAAAAGCATGGAATTACGCGGATAAATTTCGCTGCAGAGATAAATGACTTGGCGTGTTCAGGGAGTGAAAAAATGGCCAAAAATGTGGTGGTACTGGGAGCGGGCATGGTCGGTGTGTCAGTTGCTTGGCATCTTTTGAAGCGAGGCTACGATGTGACGGTCGTCGATAGGGTAGCGCCTGGGCAAGAAACGTCGTTCGGCAACGCAGGTATTATTCAGCGCGAAGCTGTTCGGCCCTATGCCTTTCCACGCGACCTTGCGACCTTGCTGCGTGTGTTACCTAATCGTTCTGTCGATATTCGCTATCGACCCACCAGTGTACTGCGTGCCGCGCATCCATTGCTGCAATATTGGCATTATTCGAGTGAAAACCAATACAAAAAGTTGGTCCCCGAGTATGCGGCATTGATCATGCAGTGCCTCGATACGCATGATGAAATGATCGCGTCCGCGGGCGCGGCCTCACTGATCCGTAAGCAAGGTTACCTCAAGTTATTCCGCAGCCAAAAAGCGTTGGATGAAGAGTGCGCGCGTGCCGCGTCTGACTCTGCCAGTTACGGTGTGGAGTATGAGGTGCTCAATAAAGCGCAGCTCGCTACGTTGGAGCCGCATTTAGCCGCGCCGCTAGCGGGGGCAATTCATTGGAAACAACCTTGGACTGTCACCGATCCCGGAGCCTTGGTACAAGCCTACGCCGACGATGTTATCGCCAAAGGCGGCGAGATAAAGCGTGCCAATTTGCGAGCACTTAAGCAGGAAGACGGACAGTGGGTCATCGAAACAGATCACGTGCGCCTTCGTGCGGATCAGGTTGTGATGGCGATGGGACCGTGGTCATCGTACTGGTTGCGCCAACAAGGCATAGAGGTACCTTTGTTCACCAAACGTGGTTATCACATGCACTACCAAGGTGACGCTAACACCCCGCTCAATCATTGGATTATGGRCGCTGAAGTGGGCTATTTGCTCGCACCGATGCGCGCGGGCGTGCGATTAACCACAGGGGCAGAATTGACAGCATTGGATGCTCCCTTGAACGAGCGGCAATTATCGGCAGCGGAAAAGGTAGCACGCGAGCTCTATCCACTGGGTGATCGCGTGGATGCAGCGCCCTGGAAAGGTGGGCGCCCGTGTATGCCGGATATGAAGCCTGTCATCGGACCCACGCCGAATAAACCCGGATTATGGCTCGCGTTTGGTCACGGGCACCAAGGCTTTACGCTGGGACCTGTCACTGGAAAACTTATCGGACAAATGATGGATGGCGAGAGCACATCGGTCGATATGCAGCCTTATCGTGTCGACCGGTTTTAAGTCTGAGTCCGGATGTTTCTGCTGTGCATACGGGGCTGGTTTAGGTGAAATTCGCAGCATTTAAACAGAATGAGTGAACCCAATCGCCCAATGGCGTCGTACTCTCAGTTGCTTTGAATACCGAAGCTATAAGACAATATCGCTTTGCTCTTGCAAGGTCGCCTATCGATGACATGGCGGTCCTGCATTTTCGCCGCTATCAAACTCAGCTAGGACAGTATCCATGTACGAGGAGTATTTCTCGATCGCCAAACCCGCCATCGTCGTGCGTGGTCCGGAAAATATGTCATTTATCGCCATTCTGGAAGCGAAACTACGCGAGTATGGCTGTGATGTCACTGTGATTGGGCCTGATGATGCCATGCCGGATTGGGATACGGTTCAGCTTATCAGCTGGGTGCCGGAAGGTGGCGCTCAAACCAAAACATTGCGCTGGCTTAGTGAGCAATGCCCGTTTATTGCGTTAATGGCGAGTCAAGCGGCGGCCGACCGTGTCGCGGCGCTAAATGCTGGCGCTGATGATGTATTATCGACGCCCGTTGATTTGGAAGAGTGTCTGGTGCGCTCAGCGATCGCCATGCACCGTCGCCATGCAACATCTGCGATGCGAGATACGTCCGGGCAGCTACAAATCGATAATCTCTGGATGCAAAAGGATACGCACCGCGTGCGTGTTAACGAACAGCCAGTAAAATTGACCCCGCTTCAATTTGAGTTGCTGTGGCTCCTTGCGCAGCATAAAGACACGACCCTCAGTAAACCGCTGCTGTATCGCCAAGTATTGAAGAAAACCTTCGTGCCAGATGATCGCAGTCTGGATATGCACCTGAGCCGGATCAGAAAAAAATTGGCCGATGCGGGCTTCCCTGCCGAAAGGCTCCAAACTGCGCACGGGAAAGGCTACTGCTTTATTTAGCGTCGCTTGCGGTTCGAGCAACGCGCCACTGTCGCGGGTGAGGGAGGCGTGGCAACAACAGCCCAGCGATCACGATGACAATGCCCACCACCTGAAGTTGGCTCACGGCTTGTCCCATCAAAAACGCGGTGAGTACCGCGAACACAGGCACAAAGTTAAAAAAGAGTGCTGCATTGGCTGAACCTAGATGGCGCACGCCGTTGAGCCAGAGTAAGTAACCAGCGACAGTACCCAGCACACCGATATAAAGAAGTTCAGAGACGGTCAGCGGACTTGCAACCCAAACTTCGCCAAATGGATGAACCTTTGGTGTAAGCGCACACATGATGCCAATGACGGTTGCGCCACTCAGCATGCCCAAAAACGTGTAGGGGATCACCGGCATCCAGCGGCCAATGCCTTGGCTGAAGAAGGTGTACGCACTCCATGCAAACATGCCAGTGAAAATCATCTGATCGCCTTGGTTAAAGTTTAATTCGCTGAGCACCTGCCATTGACCATTGGTGATCACCACAAGCACGCCCGATAAACTCACCACCAAGCTGAAAACTTGCCCTTTACGTGGCAATGCGCGAATCGCGATACAGGCGATAAGTGAAGTGACTAGCGGGCTGAGCGCCATGATTAATGACCCATTGGTCGCTTGGGTATACTCGAGCCCAGTGAACAAACAGAGGTTCAGGCCGCCAATCCCCACGGCGCTGACGGTGGTTGCCCACAGCCATTGTTTAGCGCTGAGTGTGGGGACGCGGGTACGGGTGAGCTTAAGATAAACGCCTAAACACATTGCGGCGACGGCAAAGCGCCAAAAGACCAAGGTGAGCGCATTCACTTCATTCAGCGCATCTTTACCAATTGGAAACGTGCTGCCCCAAAAAAAGGCACATAAAATGAGAAGGGCAACGGCTTTCCACAGTGAAGCAGTAGTTGTCATAGCAAGACCTGACTTGTTGAGTGATGTGCGCTAGTGTATAAGTTTCAAAATATGAATAAACCGGCAATATCAGAACGGTAGATTCCAAATATGAAACCTAACTATTCGTTAGACGATTTGCGCTGTTTTTGTACCGTGGCGCAGCTAGGGAGCTTTAAAGCCGCGGCGCAGCAGCTTGCCATGCCGCAATCCACCCTAAGTCGTCGTATTCGCCAGCTTGAACAGGATCTTGCTCTGCGTTTACTCAATCGTGATGCACATCGTATCTCGCTGACTCAAATTGGTCATCGCTACTTTGATCGTGCCGCAGGATTGTTCGATGAGTTGCAGGCACTCAATGATGATCTCGTCAGTGAGAAACATCACCCCCAAGGAAAAATTCGTATTAGCGCACCGATCAATGCCGGTAAGCAGTTTTTACGCCGCGTCTTTTTCGACTTTATGCGTGAGTACCCTGAGATTCAACTGGATCTTAACTTTTCCAATAGCTTGATAGATATTGAAGCGGAAGGCATGGATGTGGTGTTTCGGGTTGGGAATCCAGTGGTAGAAAATTGGATTGCACGGACGCTCACCGATATTCACTTCATTTTGTGTGCCAGTCCCGACAGTGACTATCACGACGTGCGCTCACCCAATGATCTGAGTGGTCAGCCGGTGGTGATTTGTCATCCGATGACGGTTTGGGAGCTCACACACCAGCAAACTGGGGAAGCGTTTGATTATCAAGCGACCACAGGCATACGTGCCGAAGTGGATGAAATTGAAATGTTAACTCATGCCGTGCAGGCCGGATTTGGCATCGGCTATATTCCTGATTATTCCGCGCTACCTTTGATAGAGCAGGGCGAATTACAGCGCGTGTTGCCGCAATGGTGCAGTCGAGCGCGTACGCTATTTTTGCTCTATCGAGACCGAGAACAGGTGCCTTTGCGCGTTCGATTGCTGGTGGAATTCGTCCTCGCCCGTTTTACATCCTTTTAGCGCGTAATCAGACATAAAAGGGCTGATTTCGATATAAAAGGGGCCACGTTGCAGTGGCCCCAATGGGTGCGATTTTTCGATTAATCGCTATGTTGCGTGTGTGCTGGCGACAATTCGGTGGATGCCGGTGTGATGGTTTTGGCTAAGAACAGATACATAGCAGGTACCACGAACAGGGTGAACAAGGTACCCAGTGTCATTCCACTAGCAATCACTAGCCCCATAGCAAAACGGGCCCCTGCGCCGGCGCCTGAGGCAATCAATAGCGGGATCATGGCGAGCACCGTCGCTGCCGTGGTCATCAAGATAGGGCGTAAACGGATGGCGGTCGCTTCTTCAATCGCCTCACGTTTGGTCCGTCCTTCTTGCTGGAGCTGATTGGCGAACTCGACGATCAATATACCGTGTTTAGCAATCAGACCAACGAGGGTAAGCAAGCCGACTTGGGTGTATATGTTCAAGGTGGTAAATCCGAGGCTGATAAATATCAGCGCGCCACAGACACTCATTGGCACGGTGACCAAAATAATGATCGCGTTTTTAAACGACTCAAACTGCGCCGCCAAGATCAAGAAAATCACAATCAAAGCAAAGAAGAAGGTCACGACCAGTTGCTGGCCCTCGCTCATAAACTGACGTGACTGTCCGGCATAATCAACGCTAAAGCCTGCTGGCAATTCTGTTGCTGCAATCTCTTCGAGCACACCCAGCGCTTCCCCCAAGGGAACACCAGGGCGCGGTACACCGGAAATTTTTACCGCATTCAGCTGCTGAAAACCGCGCAATGCTTGAGGCTGCACACTTTCTTCTAAGGTCACTAACGTTGACAGTTGAACCAATTCGCCGTCTTGGTTGCGGGTATAAAACTGGCGCAATTGTTCCGGTGTGAGGCGTTCATTACGCGCCACTTGGGGGATCACTCGATAAGAGCGGTTTTCCAGTGAAAAGCGTCCCGCATCCGCCCCGGATAACAATGAGCCCATATCCGCGGCGAGCTGTTGCATATCGACGCCCATCAAAGCCGCCTTTTCACGATCGATGTTGACCGTTTGTTTGGGGCGGTCAATGCTCAGATCGGTATCGACAAAGATAAACCGCCCCGTTTGCATCGCTTTGCCCACGATATTGTTCGCGACTTCATTTATTGCTTCAAAGGGTTGTGTCGAACCGATAATAAATTCAACCGGTGTGCCGCCGCCCGGAGACGGCAGTGAAGGGGGCACCAAGGCAAAGCTGCTTAAGCTCGGTTGGTTGTCCATAAAGGGTTGAATCTCGTTTTCCAAGATCGCTTGGGTACTGCGCTCTCGCTCATCCCATGGCGCGAGTACAATACCGGCTATTGCGTTATTGGTGCCGCCAGAGCCATTGATAATAAAGACGTTGTCGATTTCTGGTACATCGTCAATCAGTCGGTTTAATTCGTCGGTACTGGCAGACAACGCATCCAGCGTGGTTTGGCTGTCGGCTTCGAGTATCGAGAACACAAACCCTTGGTCTTCAGCGGGCTCAAGCTCAGAAGGACTGGTGATAAACAAGAAATAGCAAGACACTAAAACAATCGCGCCGAACGTGAGGATCACCGCATTGGTATTCAACAAGCTATGGAGTGTGCGTTGGTAGCGATGATGTAATCGGTCAAACTGCTTATCCAGCCAGTGCTCAAGGGAGCGCTCTTGGGTCGCTTTGTCCGCCTGATAGGGCTTGAGCACATAGGCACACATCATGGGCGAGAGCGTAAGCGCCACCACACCGGATAAGATCACCGACGCGGCGAGGGTAAAGGCAAATTCAACAAACAGTACCCCGGTTAAGCCACCAACAAAGCCGATGGGCAGGAATACCGCGACCAAGGTGGTCGACATGGTGATAATCGGCCACGCCAGTTCGCGCGCGCCCTCAAGCGCAGCTTGTGTTCGGCTTTTGCCTTCTTCGATATGGCGGTGCACGTTTTCAAGCATGATAATCGCATCATCGACCACCACACCGATTGCAAGCACCATGGCAAGCAGTGTCAGTAGGTTGATGGAAAACCCTAGCAGCCACATTAAAAAGAAGGTGCCGATGAGCGATACGGGGATCGCGACCGCAGGAATAATCACTGAGCGTAACGACCCCAAAAAGCCGTAAATCACAAACACCACGATGGCTAGGGCGAGAATAATCGATATCACCACTTCATCAATGGCGTTATCAATATACTCGGTTGAGTCATAGGCGATATAGGCCGATAACCCTTGAGGCAATTGGGTGGTAATGTCGGTATCCCACACCTGATTCACCGCCTCAATCACATCCAGCGCGTTGGCATCTGGCGAGACTTCGATGCCGATAAAGGTGGCATCAAGCCCATTAAAGTTCACCGATGTTTGGTAACTTTCGGCGCCGAGCTCAACGGTTGCCACATCACTCAAACGCACAACAGATTGGCCATCACTGCTGATCACCAAATCTTCAAATTGCTTAACGTCATGAATGTCCGTGGCAGCGTTCAAATCAATCGCCACGTCTTGGCCTTTGGTGCGCCCCAGCGTAGCAAGCACATTATTGCTGCGCAGGGCGGCAATCACATCCGTACCGGTGAGATCGTAAGCGGCCATTTTGACCGAGTCGAGCCAGATCCGCATCGCAAAGCTACTGGCACCCAACACATCAGCACGCTGCACACCCGGAATCGTCGACAGCTGTGGCTCGACCACCCGGACCAAGTAATCGGTAATTTGATTGTCAGTGAGGACGTCAGAGTAGAAGGCGAGGTACATTGCCGCGACTGTTTCCCCCACCTGCAGGGTAACGACGGGCTCACGGGCATCATCTGGTAGCTCAGAGCGCACCTTATTCACCTGTGCAGCAATTTGCGTGAGTGCTTCATTCGGATCGTAATCGAGACGCAAGTAGGCCTCAATGGTGCTCACACCGGCGGTTGAGGTGGAGACTAAGTAATCAATCCCTTCGGAGGCAGCAATTTCACGCTCTAGCGGCGTGGTGATAAATCCTTGAATCAGGTCGGCATCTGCACCGATATAAGTGGTAGAGACACTCACCACCGCATTTTTAATCTCGGGGAATTGGCGCACATTCATGTCGGTGATAGCGCGTAAGCCGAGCAAGATAATGAATAGGCTCACTACGGAGGCCAACACGGGTTTCTTGATAAAGACGTCGGTAAATCGCATCGAATCGCTCCTATTGATTCACAACGTTGGGATCAAGATCTTCGCTCGGCTGAACACGTTCGTTGTCACTGATCTTGATGTTGCTGCCGTTACGGAGCTTGAGGAGGCCGGAGGTAACGATACGGTCACCGGGTTGAAGACCTTCTTTAATCACAATCATGTCACCGCGTCGCGCGCCTGTTTGCACAAAGCGCTGTTGGACCGTCAATGCATCGTCTTGCTCTTGGATCACGAAGACTGCGTTGCCATACGGATTAAATTGAATCGCGCTTTGTGGTGCCAGCAAGACATTTTGCGTTTCTTCACCTTGATCAAGACTCACGCGTGCGAACATGCCTGACCGTAAAATGGCATCTGGGTTGTCAAAGGTGGCTTGAATGTCGACACTGCGACTCGAGGGCGTCACAACCGGCGAAATTGCAGTCACTGTGCCGGTAAAGACCTCGTCGGGCTGTGCGCTAATCGTGGCAGAAACGGTTTGGCCATTTTTCAGCGTGCTGAGCTGCTGCTCGGGTAAGGTAAAGTTGAGGTGGATGGGGGTCACTGACGTGAGTGTCGCAACGGCTGTCCCCGGTGCAATGAGTTGGCCAAGACTGACTTCTCGGATGCCAATGATGCCGTCGAAAGGCGCGGTTAATGCCTTTTGCTCGATGCGCGCTTTTTGGCTGTCGACGGCGGCAATCGCTTGCTTGGCTTCACTTTCTTTGCGCTTTAGCTCAGACTCGGAGATGTTTTTATCTTTAAACAGCCGTTGATAGCGTCTCAACTCAAGTTGGGCAAGCTCAGCGACGGACTCGAGCCGACGAAGCTCTGCTTCATCAACACTGGCATCCAAGGTGACCAGTAATTGTCCCTTTTTCACCGATGTCGCATTGTCGAACAAGATATTGTTGACGATGCCGCTTGCCTCGGTAGTTAGCTGGGTGTCATTAATGGCCGCAAAACTACCAATGGTGGTTTGTTGTTCACGCCAAGGGTGCGTTGAGACTGTAGTGGCCGTCACGGTGACCGTAGGGGCAGGCATGTTGTCAAAGAATTGGTTCATAAAATGATTGCCTATTGCTTTGTAAGCAAAAATTCCCCCAAAAACGAGCCCACATGCGACTAACATAATAATCAAACGTTTTATCATAAAAATCCCTGAACAGAATTGCTGTCACCACCCTTGGCTTTTTAGTACAGACGAAGGCGCAAAAGGTTGATTTAACCAATAACAAATATCGAACTGACCAATACAAACCTTATCACTGTTTGGTTCAGTCATTGGTGGTAAATTGATGATCTTGTGGATTAGCTCAGGTCAGTGTCATCAGCGAAGCCGAATAAGGAGAACGTCGATGCTACTCAATGCAAATAGCACGGTAACGGAAGCGGCGCTGCGTGCCGTGGCGCATATGCCAACGCGCAGTTTGCCGGTGCTGCTGGATAACAGCTTTAGCCAAAAACTGACCGATGCCGACTTGATGCGCATCGCGGTGTTGTTGGCCCAAAAAAGCGCTGATGAAGGAGGGTGCCCCATCGGTGCGGTGATTGTTGACAATGAGACACGTCAAATCGTCGGTAAAGGGCACAATACCTTGGTACAAGAAAATCATCCCTATAATCACGGTGAAACGGCGGCGATACGCGATGCTGGGCGAATTGATTTTAGCCAAACAACCTTGTTTACCAGTTTAAGCCCATGCGATGTGTGCGCGGCACTGATCACCATGCGCGGTTTCTCTCGAGTGGTGGTGGGGGATGTCACTAGTGCGAGCGGTAACGAGACGATGCTGAAAGAGAAAGGGGTGACGGTTGATGTGCTGGAAGATCCGCAGGGCATTGCGCTGTATCAGCAATTTCGATCCGCGTACCCCGAACAAGAGTTAGAAGATTGGCAAGGTGTAAGTGCCGTCAAGGCACGTTTAGCAAAGCGTGAATGAGAGGAGAACGACATGGATGTTGCGATTGGTCCGACAACGGATGCTAATTACAGTCAAAAGCTGACCCAAGAAAATATGACCCCTTATTATGAAGCGAGGAAAATCGCTTGGAACTCTCAGCAGTTTATAGAGAGTTGGCGAGTTTTCGATAATTATGAAATTCGCCATGAGCGAAAGCGTTGTGGCGTAATTCGTTTGAAGGCAGACGGTGAAACGCTTTTTATCCGCGATTTACAGATAGAGCCGAGTAAGCAGCGGCAAGGGATCGGCCGCGAGGCAATCGCTTGGGCGATCGCTTATGCTCAAACGTCTGGCTATGCGCATTTAGCCTTGCGTGTTTTTGCAGAAAATCCAGCCGTTTCATTATATCAAGCGCTGGGGTTTGTGGAGACAGGGCGCAGCCGAGATGCGGTTCTCACGCTTTCGTTGTCGTTAACCGCAACGTCCGAATAAATAGCAAAGCGCTTGAGCATGTCGATAGAGATGGCATGCTAGTCTTATAGACAGCGTAGTGAGTCAACATAGTGAGTGGTTGGATGACCCATTGGACACAAGCGTGTATTGCGATTTGGCTAACTCTTTTCTCCTTTCAACTATGGGCCGCACCATCGACCTCAGAGCCACTCAAGGTTTGTGTGGGTGACGGTAGCCCTTGGCCGCCATACACCTATTGGCAGGGAGAAACGCGCCAGCAAAAAGCGGACACCTTGACAGGTTATGCGACAGATTTGGTGCTCACCGCATTAGAGCGTAACGACATTGCCTATCAGCTGGTCTTTATGCCTTGGGCACGCGTGCAACATGAACTGGCGCGTGAGTCCGGCCGTTGTGATCTTACTTGGGATGCGAGTTACAAACCCGAGCGAGCGCAATATAGTCGCTTTACGCAGCCACTCTATTCGATATCCTTGGGTTATCTGTACGTGGGCGCACCTGACACACAAGCACAACCGAATTTATCGGCGACACAATCGGTTTGTGGTGTGAACGGCTATAACTATGCCGCATTTGGCGACAACCCCCGACCGAGGTTTGAAGCCAATACCTTGCAGCAAGCCTTGCGGATGTTAGAGGCGGGGCGTTGTCGCTTTCTTGCCAGTGAAATCGAGCCCGTTTTAGGGGGAATACGGCTCGAGCTCTATCAGTTCTCACGCGATCTCGCTTACATCGCGCTGCCCAACCCGAAAGCATTTCATGCTCAAGTGAGCCGATATGCGCCAAAAGCGAATGACTTAGTGGCGCAGATTGACGCGTATTTGGACAGTGCGGCTCAACGTGGTGAGTTACAAGCGCTCCGTGCACAGTATTTTCAGTCAGTTACCTCGCAGCCCTAGCCGTAACCAACGTCAGAGTAATGCGTTATCGTGTGCTACGCACAGAGGGTAGAGGGCGCTTGGCCCAGCGTGTGGACAGCTTGGTCGTTGCTAAGTGAGTGTGTAGCTTTTTAGCATATCGATGATAGGTCACTTGACGACCCGAGTGAAAACTCACCTTGAGTACCATGTTTCTCTCCTTGTGATTAACGTTGCGATAAAGTTACATTTTTATTCCAAATAAGTGTATTTAATTATTCTTAAGTCACATAAGAAAGCCTAATAGTGAATATGGGCTTACTGGGCGTACTATAACCTAACGGATCTGTGCCCTTAGGCTTGGATGGAGACGAATAAGCTAACTAATAAGGAAGATCATGACAGGGACGCCACCACTTTCAGGTCAACAGACTGCGCTGCTTCAAAGCCTCAAAGCGCACGGTATTTCAGTAAAAATATACCGCCATCAGCCTGTCTATACGTGTGAACAAGCAGACGCGCTCGGTTTGCATACTGATGCAAACCCGACCAAGAACTTACTGTTGAAAGATAGAAAGGGTAAACAGTTTTTCTTGGTGGTGTTACCGGGCAAAGCCACCGTTAATTTAGCCGGATTGAGTGAAGCCTTGGGCACGTCTCGCTTATCGTTTGCTTCATCGCAGCAACTCGACACCTATTTGCAGGCGCAATCAGGTGCCGTATCGGTATTTGATGTGATGAATGATCCTGAGCATCGCGTTAGTTTGGTGATCGCGAATGCGATATGGCAAGTCCAAGCGGTGGAATGCCAGCCTTTTTGTCATGATCAAACTTGGGTCATAGCCACGCAAGATCTCGCTCGCTGGCTACACGGTATAGGCCGAAGGTATCAAACGGTAGATCATCAGTAAGTTGATGAAACCTCATAGTTTTGTAACATAACTTATACAATGTTGACGAAAAAAAGCGCAAACAGTTGCGTATGGGTGAAAACAAATAGAAATGAGACTGGTTATCGTTTATTTTCCGGTGCGTTCAAATAATCGTTAGCTACAGGAAGTCTCATGTTGAAGAAACACCCACTTGCCGTTTTTGTGGCTGTCGCGCTGTCACCCCTTAACAGTACAGCCGCAACCAACCCGACAGAACCCGTTGATGAAGTCTATGTGGTTGAAGGCCATCAGGCACGTTTTAAGGCTAATAGCAACGAAACGGCGATGCGAATGGATGTCAGCCAACTAGAAACAGCGGGCCAAGTGGCTGTGATGGATCAAACGCTGATTCAAGAGCAAAACGCCACGACACTAGGAGATGTGTTGGTAAATGACGCCAGCATTGGTGTAGGTGGTACGGACCGCAATCGTGAGATTTTCATGCTTCGTGGTTTTGAACTTGATACCGGAACAGGCTACCTGCGTAATGGCCAGCAGCAATGGTCTTATTATCGTCATCCTGTTGAGCTGATGGAACGCGTTGAGGTGTTAAAAGGGCCAGCAGGTTTGCT
Organism: Salinivibrio sp. IB574; assembly: GCF_001996205.1. Taxonomy (NCBI): domain Bacteria; kingdom Pseudomonadati; phylum Pseudomonadota; class Gammaproteobacteria; order Vibrionales; family Vibrionaceae; genus Salinivibrio; species Salinivibrio sp. IB574. The sequence goes on from NZ_MUFN01000012.1 coordinate 39,881, forward strand.
CTATGGCAAGTCCGCACCGGGCGGTCTGGTGAATATGGTCACCAAACGACCAACAGCTGCGTTCCAAGCGTCAATCAGTCAGAAAGTCGGTACTAACGATTATCAACACACCGTCGCCGATGCGTCGGGTTCTCTCAACGAGAGCGGCACCTTACGTGGTCGGATGGTACTATCGAAACAAAGCGAGGGCTCATCACGTCGCTATTTAGATGGCAGTGAACCTGAGCTCGACCGCCAAATTGCAGGCTTGATGCTAGATTACGACATCACGCCTGATACCCAGCTTTCTCTTCATTATGATCGCGTGATTGATGACAGTAATAGCGATAACGGCGCCAACATCATCAATGGTAAACCGCAACTGGGTAGCCAATTTATCTGGGAAGCGCCTTGGTCGTTCATGGACATTGATGTTGAGAACTACGGAGTCGATATTGTCAGCCAATTAACGCCGGATTGGAAAGTCAAATCAGGCTACAATCGCCAAGACTACAAACGTCATTACCATGAAGGATTCGGACAGCGCGAAACGTACGACGCGAATACCCAATCGTTCAAATACTTTGCCATGGACCGTCACGACAATTGGGTACTGGATACGGCTTATCTTGATGTCACCGGTGCATTTCAGTTCGGAAATATCGATCACCAGGTGCTGATTGGCGCCAATGCGCTGCGTAATGACTATGTCGGTCAGCGTGTAATGAAGAAAAACCAAACCGCCGTGATTGGTGGTGCGTATCCGGAGCCAGATATTCATTATGGCACAGCAACTGCGCGTGATCCTGAGCCTACTGATTCCATTGGCTTTTATGCGCAAGACTTAATGACACTGAACCCACAATGGCAGCTGCTTGCAGGGCTTCGCTACGATCGCGAGGATAACGAGACGGATACGTATTATAACGTTTTGCCTAAAGCCGCGGTAATGTATCATCCGTCACCGGAAAAAACGCTGTACGTGACTTATTCTGAGAGCTTTGAGCCAAAAAATCCGGTTGATAGTGATACCGATATTAATGACGGCATGGCGCTAAAGCCGGTGAAGGGTAAGCTTTACGAGTTTGGCTATAAACAATCGTTATTGAACGACCAAGCGTTATTCAGTGCCGCCTTGTTCCAAATTGAACAGGAAAATAAAGTGGTCAAAGAGACAATCACCGGACAAGGCAGTCTCACTTCACGCACCACACAACTAGGTAAACAAACGCATAAAGGGGTTGAGGTCAGCCTTGCCGGTCAAGTGACTGACAGTTGGTCAGTGCATAGCTCAGCGACGTATTTAGATGCACGCATCGAAGACCCGTTCAATCCTGCGAACGATGGCAAACAGCCTGCCGATACGCCAGAGTGGGGCGCCAGCATTTGGTCTCGCTATGATGTCGATAACCAAACCTATGTGAACGTAGGTGCGCGTTATGTCGGTGATCGTTATGGCGATATGAAAAATACCTATCATAAGCCAGGTTACACCACCGTGAATGCAGGTGTGGGCCATACCATTAAAGCCGGTGAACAAACGGACTTGAAACTGAGTGTGAATGTTGAAAACCTCTTCAACGAAAGCTATCTCGCTGGTGGTGTACAAAATAAAACCACGTTGGGCGAAGAGCGCAAAGTCGTCCTCGGCGCGTCATTACACTTCTAATTTCACGTATCATTAATTACCGAGGCTCAGCATTGCTGGGCCTTTTTTGCGTTATCGCCGCCATATCGACTTAAGTTGAATAGCGCAAGCTTGATGACATGCTAGGTTGATCTAGTTATCTAGACAAAGTCAGCAAGGAGCGCGTTATGTCAGCCAGCAACATCTATGAGCTTGGCTTGGACAAAAGTCCAGCCAACTATCAAACACTGAGTCCACTTTCTTTCCTCGAGCGAGCCGCTAGCGTCTATCCAGATTATCCGGCTAGCGTTCATGGTCATCTATGTTGGAGTTGGCAGCAAGTGGATCAGCGATGCCGTCAATTTGCCTCGGCATTACGTCAAGCCGGCATCGGGCTAGGTGATACGGTATCGGTGATGGCCCCCAATCTGCCCGAAGTGTTTGAGTTGCATTTTAGCGTGCCGATGACAGGTGGCGTACTCAATACCATTAATACCCGGCTGGAAGCGGAAACCGTCGCGTTTATCCTCGAACATGCAGAAAGCAAAGTCTTTATCGTCGACAAAGAGATGACAGCAGTCGCAAAGCGGGCATTAAAAATGATCAAACACCGTCCACTGGTGATTGCGATTGATGATCCGCTCTATCCACATGGCGAATGTATCAGTGAAATTACGTACGAGACTTTTTTAGCACAAGGCGATGGTGATTATCAGTACGCATTGCCAGACGATGAATGGCAAGCCATTTCACTTAATTACACCTCAGGCACGACCGGCAACCCAAAAGGGGTGGTCTATCATCATCGTGGCGCCCATCTGAATGCGGTGAGTAATGTATTATCTTGGAATATGGATGCGCATCCTGTTTATCTTTGGACGCTACCCATGTTCCACTGTAATGGTTGGTGTTTCCCATGGACGGTGGCCGCAACGGCGGGGGTGAGTGTCAGTCTACGGCATGTCAGGGCAGAGCCTATCTTTGATGCGATAAAAACCCACAAAGTGACCCATTTTTGTGGTGCGCCGATTGTGCTGAACATGATGAATAACGCAGATCCGGCACTAAAAGCTGAGATTCATCATACGGTTAAAGCGATGACCGCAGGGGCGGCACCACCAGCTTCTGTGATTGAAGGGATGGAAGCGATGGGGATTGAAGTGACCCACGTTTATGGCCTCACTGAAACTTACGGCCCTTGTGTGGTGTGTGACTGGCAACACCACTGGGATCAACTTTCGCAACAAGAAAAAGCACGCATGAAAGCACGCCAAGGTGTACGGGCCCCAATGCAAGGTGGACTGATGGTTGCCGATCCGGTGACGTTTAAACCGGTGGCAAAAGATGGTGGCACGCTGGGTGAGATTTTTGTTCGCGGTAATATTGTGATGAAAGGCTACCTAAAGAATCCGAGCGCGACGGAAGACGCCATGAGTAACGGCTGGTTTCGCACTGGCGACTTAGCGGTATGGCATGCCGATAATTACATCGAAATCAAGGACAGACTCAAAGACATTATCATTAGTGGCGGGGAGAACATTTCCAGTATCGAAGTGGAAGATGTCCTGTACCGTCACCCTGATATTGAAGAAGTGGCGGTGATTGCGATGCCCGATGAAAAATGGGGAGAGGTCCCTTGTGCATTTGTCAAAACGACCGAAGCATCCGCCGTCACCGAAGCTGACATTATTGCTTTTTGCCGAGAGCAGATGGCGCACTTCAAGGCGCCGAAAAAGGTGATCTTTACTGCGCTCCCGAAAACATCGACGGGCAAAGTACAAAAGTATGTGCTTCGTCGTAAAGTCACTGAAAAGTCAGTGTAAATCATCAAGCGGTGGCGAGAAAACGCCACCGCTAACTCACCGCTATAGCAGGGCGAGGATCGCCTCGGCACTGGAGACGTCAAAGCTTTTTGGCGCTTCAAGGTTCAAATGCGTGACGATGCCATTGTCAATCACCATCGCATAGCGCTGCGAGCGAATACCCCCAAACTTCCCTGAGTCCATTTCTAGGCCTAGCGCTTGGGTAAAGCTGCCATCACCGTCGGCCAGCATATGAATCTGATTGGCGTTTTGTGCTTCGCCCCACGCCTGCATCACAAAGGCATCGTTGACGGAGACGCATGCAATCATATCGACGCCTTTTGCTTTAATTTCATCTGCGTTCACCACAAAGCCCGGTAAGTGCGACTCTGAACAGGTTGGGGTAAAGGCCCCCGGCACCGCGAACAGTACAACCTTCTTGTTGGCGAAAAGGTCAGGAATATCGTGGGTTTGCATTCCTTCAGCAGTGAGTTCGCTGAGTGTGGAAGTGGGTAAGGGTTGTCCTTGCTCAATCATGGTGACTCCTTGTTAAGTCATAGCAAAAAAGCATAATTTACCGTGACAGTGTACGCCTAACGCTTTGACAAAAATACCGACAATAACTGCGGATTTTCGCGATTTTGCCTGCAAAATAGCCGCTTTTTCCGCTTAACTGGTCTTACCAATTAAGTTCTCCTTTATCTCACATATCGGCCCTCTATAATCCGCCCTCTTTAACATCTTGTTGTAATCGACTGATTTGACATGGCGTTTACTAATAATTAACATCTGTAACTCAATATTAAAACAAGACCTCGGAGGTCTGACTAGTGAACAAGAAGCAGTATTCTCTCATTGCGCTCAGCGTATTTGCAGCAACCCAAGCCTACGGTGCTGGGTTTCAAGTATCCGAGCAATCAGCGTCAGGGCTAGGGCGCGCTTTTGCAGGCGACGCCGCGGTGGCTGATAATGCCGCGGTATTGGCACGTAACCCTGCAGCCATGATGCGATTTGACCGCGCCCAATTATCCGGTGCATTGACCCTGATTGATCCCGATGTTGATGTAAAAGATCGCACCAATAATGAATATGCCAAAGATGTGGCGCCGATGAAGGTCGTCCCTGCAGGCTTCTATGTTAGCCCGCAAGAGGGTAAATGGACGTGGGGGATTGGCCTATTCACCACCTATGGTATCGCGACGGATTACCCTGACGATATTCAAGCAGGCGACTTGGCCGGCGACACCGATTTGCTCTCAACCAACTTAAACCCGGCGATTGCGTATCAAGTCACCCCTGAACTAAGCCTTGGCGCGGGCGTTAACCTCACCTATGCCAAAGCAAAGTTAACCCGTCATAAAGGGGCGCTTGCGCCTTATTTGAACAATAAGAACAGCGTTACTAGCAATAATCCATCCGATAACTTGATTGGTCTAGAGGGTGAAACCTTTGGGTATGGTTGGAATCTTGGTGCGTTGTACGAAATCAATGAGAATCACCGTTTTGGTGTTGGCTATCGCTCTAAGGTGGACCTCGATTTTGATGATGGCACCTTTGATAGTTACGACAGTGGCCGCGCGACCTCGGCGTCGGTAAAAGGGCGCCTCGAGCTATCTTTGCCGTCTTACTGGGAAGTGTCAGGCTTTCACCAACTGACTGACGCTTTTGCCGTCCACTATAGCTATCAACACACCAATTGGAGCAGCTTTACTGAGCTGCGCGCCACCTCTGATGAATGTACCGACAATAAGGTGTGTTTTGTTAAAGACGAGTCTTACAAAGATAACGACCGTTGGTCAATCGGCTCGACGTATCAGTTTAATCAACACTGGACGGGCCGCCTTGGCTTTGCCTATGACGAACAAGCTGGTGAAGCCACGCTGAGTATCCCAGACGCTGACCGTTACTGGTATGCCACAGGTTTGACCTACCAATACGATAACGATCTCAGCATTGATGCTGGCTTTGCCATCGTGCGTAGCCGTGACGGCTCATTCACAGAAAAAAATGCGCTGAAACAAAACCTCGAGTTTGATTCTAACGGAACCGCTTACATCAGCTCTGTTCAGCTTAATTACCAGTTCTAACCGGGATATCATGATGCTTAAAACACAATTAAAATTGTCAGTCTTGGCAACCGCGATCATCTTGGCTGGGTGTGGCGACGAAAATGCCAGTGATACCAACACACCTCAATTTGAAAGTTATATTCAAACCGCCATTGACCGACCCACTTCGGTTGACTTTACCTTGCAAGGTGCTAATGCAGCAGTGCCTGTGCCTACCTTTTTGCTGATGGACAGTGAAGATGGCACGCTAAAAATACCCACGGAAGGTGACAACGCGCTTACCAACCCAAAGGCTGCCATGAATACCATGGACGGTTGGTCAACCTCGATGCCTTTGGTCTTTAATTTCCGTGGCGCAGGCCTCAATTCAGGGCTTGTGACTAATGGGGTTTATCTCATTGAACTGACCGACTCAATGACGGGAACACCTAGCGTTAAAGCTGTGCTCCAACAAGGTACCGACTTTCAAGTACTGAGCAATGCGGCCAGTGACACACTGACGGTGTTGCCTGTTAAGGATCTCAACGCCAGCAGTGAGTACATTATTGCTATAACCGATGATATTCAGGACGTAAACGGCGATCCGATTGGCATGCCATCGAGCTATGCGGGATTAAAATCCCAGACTGTCACCTATGAGAACTCACTACTTGAAGCACCAGAAGCGGTGATTCAGGGAGTTGAAAAATTGGTAGCTGCCGCAGAAGGTGTTGATCCGACCAAAATCGTCTACTCCACCTGGTTTTCAACCCAATCGGTGGGTGACAGCTTAAACTACACCAAGCTAGCGACGGCAAATGGCTTGACTGCAGGAAACCTTGCTGCTGTGTGGAAAGCGGGCGCCAACCCTAATAATGCCGATTTATCGGACGCTTACACCATCGACATTATCAGTACTCAGGACTATGACACGGCATTGGACGCCGATGCCCAGTTTACTAAGTACTTTGATCCCAATGATGCCGATAATATTAAGACGATACTCAAGACAACGTTTAGCGGCGTTAATGTTGATGTGAGCAAAGGTACCATCAAGCTACCTTACTATCTGGAAACGGATAGCAACTGGAATAGTCAGCCGTTTGAGTCAGCTACCCCTAGCTTGGTCAAAGTACTGAATGCGCTGCAAGACCCTGAACAGCAGGCGACCATCACCGCTCAGTTGACAGGAGCGGGTGTCGACGTTGCTGTATTAACGGGTAACGATAAATCACAGATAGTCAACGAGCTTTTCAAGCTAGCCGGCGTGACGCTGACCAAAGCTGATGGCAGTCAATTAGACCCTGAGCGCATTATTACCCGTTATAGCCCTGTACCGCAGATTAAATCGGTACAAGAGGTACCTTTCTTGCTGTTTACGCCAGCAACGGTTGATAGCGATACCCAACTCACGGTTTATCAGCACGGGATTACCTCGGCAAAAGAAAATGCTTACTTCTTTGCGCCTAACTTTGCTAATGCCAATCAAGCCATTATGGCGATTGATTTGCCGCTTCATGGCGAGCGTAGCTTAGATGCGAATCGCTCTGCCAACGTGGATGTGACAGCGTACCTGAACCTTAACAACTTGGCTGTGGCGCGTGACAATGTGCGCCAAAGTGAGTTGGATGTAATGGGTGTGCGCGCAGCTTTGACCGGCACCGAATTGGCGGGTGGATTCGCGGGGACGCCATTAGCGGCGATGTCGTCTTTTGCTACTTCGGCACCACGCTTGCTAGGTCATTCGCTGGGCGGTATTGTTGGCACCACTGCGTTTGCGGCGTCTAACCGTGATAACGCGGTAACAGGAGTTGGCCCTTACTATGATTTCTCTGCGCTAAGCGTAGCGAATTCTGGAGGACAAATTGCTAACTTGCTGCTCGGGTCAGACTCGTTTGGTCCTTTGATTAAGCACAGTGTCGCTTTTAAAGGCAGTGCCGCTTACCAGACCTTTGCCGGCGACAATTGTACGCTCGATAATAGCGCAGAAAACAATGTTATCTGCTACAAGACCTTTGAGGCAAATGGCTCAGCAAGTGCAAATGCTCAGGTTCAGGGTGTGATTCAGCAATTTAGCTATGCAGCCCAAACCTTGCTCGATACCGTCGATCCATATACAAATGCAAGCTATATTACTGGCAGCACCACGCCGATTTATATGCTGCAAGTTGATGGTGATGATACGGTCCCGAACGACGTTGCTTACACGGTTCCGGGCATTGTGGATAATTTTGCCGGCTCTGAGCCATTAGCCTCGAAACTTGGCCTACCAACCATCAATACCAGCTCACCCGCTGCACRAGGTGGCCAGAACTTTGTTGATTTTGCCGGTAATAACGCTAGCCATAGCACCTTTATTTTCCCGCAAACGGCGGAGCTTGCAGAACAAGCCGTGCACGCTGAAATGATCCGTCAAGCGGTTGATTTTGGTGGAGACGCCAGCTTGGATAGTATCGATAACTCAAACGGTGTGTTGAATTAACCGACGCGTTATCGTAAAGGTTCTTACCAAACTAAAGCGGCCTCGGCCGCTTTTTCTTATTATCCTTTAGTTAGGCAGCGTTGATTAGCGCCATGAGTGAATAGCCACATCCTTGGTCACTATTTCTTTGCCTTGGTTTCACGTAAACTATTCTCAATTCTATCTTGTTGAATCGAATGATGCTTATGTCTTCTTTACACGCTTTTCCCAATGTTCATCAGGCTTACCACGCCCATGTTTACTATGAGGCCGATACCGAAGCGCAGGCGGATATTATCTATCAAGCAGCCGCTGCATCGTCACTGCCGATCGATCTTGGCCGCTTTCATCGCAAATGTGTCGGCCCACACCCAAAGTGGAGCTTTCAGATCGCTTTTGACAACGCTGCCTTCGATGAGGTGATGGCATGGCTTGAGGTGCATCGGGGTGATTTAACCGTGTTTTTGCATGGCGTGACGGGCGATGACTACATAGATCACACTGACCATGTCGGTTGGATGGGCTCGTCTGTTGAACTCAATCTGGCCATGTTTAAGCCCAAGCGATGAATACATTTCTTGACTATCCGGCGCTCCTGATTTGGCATGGCGATGACGAACTCTCGTTTGCCTCCGATCCGGCGTCGCTTAACGCGCTGAGCGAAAACGTGATCACAGAAGACGATCGGCTGGTGGATAGCCAAGGCGTTTGCTGGCTAAGCCAAGACGGCGGCCAGCACTGGCAGCCGAGTGGGCAAATCATGCCACTTGAGCAGCTCGTGGCGCGTGTCCAAGCGCATTATGCGCAGATGGGTCAATGCTGTGTGGGAAAAATCCAGTTTAAAGATAGGGCCGCCGCCATCAAAAGTGTGGCGACGGCCCCTGAGAATTAACGGCTGTCAGCAATCCGACGTGACACTTTTAACGAAAAGTGCGGACGAATACGCTTGATTTTCAAGCGCTGCTTGTTACGCAATCGAATGTGGCAGAGCTCAAGTATCAAACCAAATGCCATCGCAACGTATACGTAGCCTTTGTTGATATGAATGCCAGCACCTTCGGCCATCAGCAGCAAGCCCAATAGCACCAAGAACAGCAAGGCTAAGGTTTTAAACCCAGGATAACGGCTGACCAGATTATTCACGGGTTCGGCCGCGATCATCATAATGATGGCGGCGGTTACAATGGCGGCGACCATCACGGGTACATCTTGGGTGAGACCGACCGCAGTGATCACTGAGTCCATCGAGAACACCGCATCTACCGCAACGATTTGCAGCAAAATTACTGCCATGCCGGTGCGAACTTGTGTCGAGTGGCTCACGGGTTCGCCATGACCCAACCATGCCCACAGCTCTTTGGCACTTTTTAGCAGCAAAAAGCCACCACCAAACAGCATGATAAGGTCTTTACCGGTAACCGGTTCYGTACCAATCGTAAACAGTGGCGCAGTCAACGACATGACCCATGCGATGGAGAGCAGCAAGCCAATTCGGCTAATCACGGCAAGACCAATACCCAAGGTACGCGCGAAGCGGCGTTTCTCTTTGGGGAGACGCTCACACAATACGGAAATAAAGACTAAGTTATCAACACCCAATACCACTTCAAGGGTCAGAAGGGTAAAAAAGACCACCCACGTTTGGGGTTCCATAAAGAGTGTTAACATACGATTACCTCCTCGTTAAAGGAAGCGGGGGAGGGCATAAAACGACATCGGTCGCTGTCCATGGATTGTGATTACCTCTGTGACTAATGAGCGCTTATATAATCACCGCCTTGACACCTTGGCAAGCAGAAAAACAGCGAGTTGACCAAAAATTGACAAAGCATGTAAACGATTAAACCTGTTGCTGAGTAAGACTCATCATGTTGGATTTAAAGAGGGAATAACGATGAAAAGAGGCTGGATGATTGGGTTGTTGTCCTTAATGTTGACCGGGTGCTTAGGTATGCCAAAACAAGTCACGCCAGTAACAAACTTTGAGCTTAGCCGCTATTTAGGCACTTGGTATGAAGTGGCGCGACAGGATCATTCGTTTGAACGAGGATTGTCGGATGTGACCGCGACCTATTCGTTGCGTGAAGACGGTGGCGTGAAAGTGATTAATCGTGGCTACAGCCGTGAAGAGGGAAAATGGCAAGAAGCGGAAGGCAAGGCGTACTTCGTTGAAAATGATAAAACGGGGTACCTGAAGGTTTCATTCTTTGGGCCTTTCTATGGGTCGTATGTGGTGTTTGAGCTGGATGATGATTACCAATATGCCTTTATCTCGGGGCCTGACCACGATTACCTATGGCTGCTATCGCGCACGCCAACCGTCTCGGAGTCGGTAAAGGAACAGTTTATTGCAGCGGCGAAACAGCGGGGTTTTGCCACTGAAGGGCTGCTTTTTGTCGATCACACTCGTACGGATCCCAAACATAAGAGCAATGAGCAGTAAAAGAGAAGCATCATGCGAAAAACAGACAAGAAATATGACAAAGCGATTCGAGAGGCACTGACAGAGGTTTGTGAGCTCACGATGGAAAATATCGAGGGGTTCGAGTGGCTGACGCATGAGGTGAATTATCAGCGTTTTCCACAAAGCTTAATCGTGCGGTTGATGTTTAAAGACCAGCAGACGCTAGCCAGCTTTAAACGGAGTGATGACTACCAAGCCGTTCTGAATGATATACAAACTCGCCTCACTGCTGCAGGGGTCACACTGAAAAACATCAATCGCCATATTGAGTTAGATACACTGTAAGGCTGTGACTATCCGCACACTTACCTTATGGCTGACAAGCTACAGTGTAAAGTCGGCCATAAGGAGGATGCTGTGTATCAACTCGATACGTCAATTTGGGTCGCTGATGGTGAAGCGGTCCCTTTCTTTACCTTGCCCTATACCACGCGCATGGTGGTGGTGAGGCTTGCCGACCAATCCCTGTGGATTCACAGCCCGATAAAGCTTACCGATGCATTACGCACTGAGCTAGCGTCGTTAGGGAGAGTGCGTTATTTAATCGCTCCTAACCAATTGCATCACCTCTTTTTATCCGAATGGGTTGAGGCGTTTCCTGACGCACAACTAATGGGTACCCAACAAGTGGCGAAAAAACGCGATGATCTTTGTTTTGACCACTGTTTTGAGGACGTGTCGGAGCCAGCTTGGCACGATGAGATTGCGCAATGTTTGATTACCGGCTCGCCAGTAATGACAGAATGCGTGTTTTTCCATCGGCAAAGTCAAACGCTGATTGTCACTGATTTGATTGAAAATTTTCGCCCCGAGGCATTTTCACCTTTTAAACGCAAAATGGCTGAGTGGGCAGGTGTGACAGCGCCCAATGGTAAAACGCCACTCGATTGGCGATTGAGCTTTTGGTTTCACAAAGACGAATTAGCAAAACATATTCGTACCTTGATTAATTGGACACCGCAGCGCCTTGTTATGGCACATGGCGAAATTGTAGAAGCGGCGGTCCCTCATTTATTGCGCGCATTTTCATGGCTAGGTGAAAAGCGGCTCAATGCCCCCACTCATTAAGCGAAGGAGCAACGGTATGGAAGCACGAATTAGTATTATCACTTTGGGTGTCGCTGATTTATCACGTTCGTATGAATTTTATCGCCAGTTAGGCTTTCCAACGCATAGCCATCCTGAAGAAGGCATCGTGTTTTTTAGTACCGCAGGTACACGATTAGCGTTATATCCCGCAGACTCGTTAGCCGATGATATCAAGCCCGGACTCACCGTTAACGAGACAGGGTTTGGTGGCATTACGTTAGCGCACAATACGCGTTCCAAAGAGGAAGTGGAGGAGGTGCTGGCTTTGGCAGAGCGTTGTGGCGGTCGTATTGTTAAACCTGCACAAGACGTATTTTGGGGAGGCTACAGCGGCTACTTTGCCGATCCGGATAACTATCTTTGGGAAGTGGCTTATGGCGATTGTTGGCAATTTGATGATAACGGCAGCCTGGTCTTGGATTAATGACCATGAACGCCTTACTGGAACAGCTGCAAATGCAGGGGACAGAGAACGACGCCCTGCAACAGGATAAAAGTAAAAAATGGCTGAATATTACGCCTGGAACCGGAAAATTCTTAGCGCTGTTAGTGGATGAAATTCAGCCTACTCGCATATTAGAAATTGGTACATCAATGGGGTATTCAACGTTATGGCTTGCGCGCGCGGGCGGCAATAGCGTGCAAGTGGTAACGATTGAGTGCGATGAAACAAAACATCAACATGCGCAACAGCACTTTAGACAAGCCGGCATGGATAAACGGATAGATGCTAAATTGGGTGATGCAAGTGACTGGATTGCTCGCCTTGAGGGACAGTTTGAGCTCATTTTTCTCGATGCCGATCGAAGTCAGTACCTCTCCTTTGCGCCACGTTTATTCCAACTTCTCAAGCCTCAGGGCCTGCTAGTGGTCGATAATGCTTTATCCCATGCTGACGAGATTGCCCCTTTTAAGCGATGGCTTGAGCAACAGTCTGAACTTGATGTGGGTGTACTTCCCATTGGTAAAGGTGAGCTTGTTGCCTATTTGCGTGAGTGAAAGTTGGCAGGATAAAAAAGGCGTCCCGAAAGACGCCTTTTTAGTCTCTAAACCCAGTGGTATTACGCGGCTGCTAGCGTTTGCGCTTGACGGTTTGCATGCCAGACCAAGCCAAAGCCAATAATGACCACCGCACAGGTTGACAGCATGACGGTGGTGACGGCGATCAAGCCGGAGGCTGCAAACGCAGATACTACAGCGCTCGCCACGAAGCAGACCATCATTTGCAAGAAGTTCAACAGCCCTGCAGCGGTCGCGCTACAGGATTTGAAATCTTCCAAGGCGCGATTGACGACCAGTGGGTAGATGGCACCGTTCGCTGCCGCGAGGAAACAGAACGGACCTAAAATTACCCAGATGTTGGTGACATCGGTACGCCAGCTGATCAAAAAGATAACCACGACACTGATAACAAACAGCTTAAGCAGCCAAGGCAAGATACTGTGATCTTTAAGCTTGTTGAGGGCATGACGACAGGCGTAGCCACCGACGACAAAAGCAATGGTTTGTGGAATATAGCTCAGACCAATATCCGCTTCGGTATAACCCATGGCTGACATCACGAACGGTGATCCCGTCAGGTAAGCAAAAAATGCAGCGGAACAACCTGCGAAAATAAGCATGTTACCGATGAATTTTTTTGATTTAAAAACTTGCTGATAGTCAATTACAAGTTTATCAATAATTTTAGTATCTTGTGTGGGTTTTGAAAGGCTTTCCTTTTCTCGTAAGGTAAAGGCAACAAAACCAACCCCTAACGCGAATAAAACCACAAAAATACTGCGCCAATCATATAGGGTGAGCAGGTGTGAGCCGACAAGTGGCGCCAATGCTGGCGATAAAGCGACGAGCGGCATGATGGTCGCGAACACTTTTTGGCCCAGCTTGCCTTCATAGCGGTCAATGACCACGGCTTGCCAAATCACCGCAGCGCTGCATGCTCCCAAGGCTTGAACTAGACGTGCGCCAAGCAATAAATAAATGTTATTAGCAAAAATACACACCACAGTCGCGACTAAATAAAGGCTTAAGCCAATTAGCAGCGCGGGCTTGCGGCCGATCCGATCAGACAGTGGACCATAAACCAGCTGCCCACAGGCCATCCCTAGCAAAAAAATACTCAGAGTAAGGCCGATATTGGCAGGGGAGGTCGCCAAATCGAGTCGCATCGCCTCAAAGGCAGGTAAATACATATCAGTGGCTAAAAAGCCCAGCATACTTAGCCCTGCTAGCCACAGTAGCGTCATAAACGGCACTTGTTTGTTCATTTTTTGTCTCTTGATAGAAAACTCGACATAGAGATAGTTTATGGCTGACAAAACTGGCTGTGAAACGCTATGATTTGAACATTGCTTTCAAAAAAATTGATTTGAATGTTTTCTTACCAAGATTTTCATGTGATCGATGTGGTTGCACGGCGGGGAAGTTTCTCTGCGGCGGCCGATGAATTGCACAAGGTGCCGAGTGCGGTGAGCTACACGGTACGACAGATTGAAGACAAACTGGCCGTTACTCTGTTTGAGCGACTTCACCGCCAAGTGCGGTTGACGCCGGCAGGAGAATACTTTGTGGCGCAAGCACGGGATATGCTAAAAACCATGGAAGATATTCGTCTACAAACGCAGCGAGTGGCCAACGGTTGGACACAAAGTGTCTCGTTAGCACTGGATAACGTCGTGCGCGAAGATAGCGTTAATACGTTGGTGCGGGATTTTTACGATGCGTTTCCTGATGTCGAGTTGTTGCTAACCATGGAAGTGTTTAACGGCGTATGGGATGCGTTGGCTGATGATCGAGCCGATATTGCGATTGGGGCCACGGCTGCTGTCCCAGTTAGCGGCGCGTTTCGCTATCGGGAAATGGGCACCCTGCGCTGGCGATTTGTGGTGAGCCCATCGCATCCACTCGTCCAGTGCACCCAGCCACTGGCTAATGAGCAGCTCGCGCCTTATCCGGCTATCTGTTTGGAAGATACTTCGCGCCGCTTGCCGCGCCGTACCACTTGGCTATTGGATAATCAGCGCCGTCTTACCGTCCCTAATTGGCACAGTGCCATGCAATGTTTTAAGGCCGGGCTGGGCATTGGTGTGATGCCGTCACATATGGCAGAAGACGCGATTGCGCGAGGGGAGTTGGTGGAGCTTGCCCTTGAAGAGCCGTTATTAAGCAGTCCGTGCTGTATTGCATGGCGCTCGGATAAAGAATCACCACCGGTGCGCTGGCTGCTCGACTACTTAGGCGATAAAGAGCAGCTGCAACACCAGTGGCTATAAGCTAGGAGGACGGCGTATCGAGTGTACGCAAGGTATGATAGCCCGCCCAAACTCGTGAGGCGGCGGTGATTAAACAGGCTGCGCCAAAAACGCCGGCAATCCACGCCATGTATGTTGGGAAAAGGCACATCAACACAAAACTGGCGATGGTCTCCGTCCCTTCGGTGATCCCGCCGATATAATACATCGACTTGTTAGCGTAAACTGGATTATCAATCTGGTGTTTGCTGGCCATGATCGCAAACGCTAAAAAGCTTGCGCCTGTGCCCATAAAGCAAAACAGCAAAAAACTGGCAGCAATGGCGTTATTGGCCGGATCGGCCAGCGCAAAGCCAAAAGGGATGGCAGCGTAGAAGATAAAATCGAGGGTAATGTCTAAAAAGCCCCCAGCGTCCGTGAGTCCTTGCTCGCGGGCGAGCGCACCATCAAGGCCATCAAAAAGTCGATTAATGATAATAAACACAAGTGCCAGCCAATACATCTGTAGCGCGAGAGCCGGCACCGCTAGCAGGCCGATCAAAAAGCCTGAGAGCGTGACGGTATCAGGTTTTACCCTCCATTTTGTAAGCTGCACCGCTGCTTGCTTCAATGGCCAGCGGATCACCGCGATGGCGTAACGATCAAGCATTCTGCATCTCCTCTTGCAGTGCTGAGTCAGCTGGGCGTTTAGGCCAATTTAAACAGCGGCTCTGGTCCGCAATATCCTCGGCATCATGCGTCACAATCAACGCAGGGATGTTTCGCTGCGCGATTTGCTCAAACACAAAGGTGCGAAAATCCCGACGCAGCGGCTTATCCAGCTTACTAAAGGGCTCATCAAGCAAGATAGCATCGGGGGCAGCGAGTAATGCACGCAACACACTGACTCGCGCGCGTTGGCCACCCGAAAGCTGGCTAGGGGCATAATTGGCAAACTCCGCTAAATTGACAGACGCTAATGTTGCGATGGCCTGATCACGTTTTTGCGCTTTGCGCATCGAGGATGGCAAAGCAAACGCCAAGTTTTGCCAAACATTTAAATGCGGGAAGAGTAAATCATCTTGAAACAAAATCCCGATATGGCGCTGCTCAGGCGGTAAGTGAGCAAAAGGCTCACCATTTAACGTCAGTTGACCGCTGTAATGCATGGGTGGTTGGATATGTCCCGCCAATACGCTCAGCAGGCTCGATTTTCCGCAGCCACTGGGTCCCATCACAGTAAGTATTTCTCCCGGGGCGACCGAAAATGACAAATCACGCACCAAGCATTGATCAGGCGCGTTTATGGTGAGTTGGTTGACACACAGTGTCATGGTGTTGAACTCCTGAGAAAGTTGGTGTTGATGTCGGTAAAAGACGGCGTTCAGCGATGCGGCTCAGCACAGTGGCCAAGGCGAAAACAACAAGGGGAAGCATCGCTTGCATCAGTCCATACAGGCCACTGATACGACGATCGAGACCGCTTGATAAGCTGACTGCCTCGGTAGTGAGAGTATTAATGCGTCCCGCGCCCAGCAATTGTGTGGGCAGGTATTGCGCCAAACTGACACTCGCGCCAACCGCCCACGCTAAGATAATGGCGGGCAAAAGGAGCGGCAGTTTAACTCGCCACCATGCAAGGGTGGCACTCACACCGAGGCTTCTGGCGGTTTGCATAAGCCGCATATCAAACTGCTGCCACGGCCCATCGAGTGCGAGATACACATAAGGAAACGCGAAAAAAATGTGAGCCCAAAGGGTTGCCGGCACGTGCCACTGGCCGGGAAGGCTATACACTGCCACCTGAATGCCAAACAAGATAGAGAGTTGAGGAACCAATAACGGAATGGCGATGACGGCTCTTGGCACTGAGCGTCGCTGATTGACCGAGCGTTCCAGACACCCGATGGCAAACAGCAAGGCGACACTGGCGCTGATCACCGCTAGAACGATGCTGTTCCCCACCAATGACCACACATAGCTAAGCTCTTGCTCCCAGAACCGTAAGCTATATCGACTCGGGAGCCAATCGGGAAATGACCAGCGCAGCGCGAATGACCACATCAGCAACACAGGCATAATTGCAAGGGGAGTGATAAACACCGGCCACCAGAGTGACTTGCCGGGTAACCATGCGTGGCGGCGCCCCGTGTATTGCCAGCGATTGAGACATTGGCAACCAAGCCATGCCAAAAAGCGAAATAGCAATAAGGCCAAGCCACACAGGGCAAATAACAGCAAAGCGCCGGCTGACGCTCTGGGCAATAGCGCTAAATCCGGGTCATTAAACCACTGCCATACCAATACCGCATAGGTGGGTGGCGTATTCGGCCCGAGGATCATCGCCACATCAACCACTGACAGGCTGTAGGCGATGACGGCAAAAACCGGGAAACGCATTTTGGCCAGCCAAAGCGGGAGAATGACTTTTAGCCAAGTTGCAGTGCGGTTATACCCGAGGCTGGTTGATACCATCGTCAGCCGAGAGACATCAATTTGATGCAGCACCGACAGACTCATCAACAATAAAAAGGGGGTTTCTTTTAGCGTCAGCGCCAAGGTGAGCCCAATAACATAAGGGTCTTGTACCAGCGCCCAAGTCACGGGGTTATCACCGAGAAGGGGACTTAGTAGGCGAAACAGCCAACCCGAGGGGGAAAGCAGTAAAACCAGACCAATGGCAAAGGCGACGTGTGGTAACGCAAGTARCGCAGGCAAGCGCGCACTGATCTTCTGCCAAATGGGCGTTTGCCAAGTGGCCTGTAAAATCATAAAGCTAAGTGCCACCGCGAGCAGACTACTGCCCAATCCTGAGATGAGCGTTAGCTGAATAGATTGTGATAGCCCCGGCCATGCCATGACAGCTTGCCAGCCGCTAAAGTTAGCCTCCGTCAGCCCTAGTGTAGGTAAGAATGCAAAGGCGGTCGCGAATAAGCCGCCCACCCCTGGCAACAAGGGTAGGCAACACACCGTTAGGGTGATGGCAAACAGCAAACGTGCCATATCAGCCTCTTTACTATTGGCCGTAGCGTTTCAGCCACGCACTCTCAAGCGCGGTTTGCCAGCTTGGATGTGGCTCGGGCTGGGTATTAAAGCGACTGACCTCGGCGGTGTCGAATAACTTAACCACGGGTGGATCGCCCCATACTTGGGTGTCGGCTTTACGCAGTTGTGCCTTTTCACTCATCAAGAAATTGATAGCGACCATAGCGCCGGCTTTAGCGTTGGCGTTGTATGGAATCGCCATAAAGTGAATGTTAGATAGCGCGCCTTGGTCAAAGGCAAACGCACGCGCTGACGGGGCGAGTTTTCCAGAGGCTACCGCTGCTTTTGCCGCATTGGGGTTAAACGCAATCGCCACGAGAAGCTCACCATCGTCCAACAATTGGATAGTTTCAGCACTGCCTGACGGGAACTGCGCGCCTTCGCGCCAAGCGACTTGATGCAGTTGGTCGAGATAGCGCGACAGTGGGGCGGTCACGGTGTCAAAGTCTACCTCATCAACCGGCAGGTAAAGTGCCTCGCGCACATCGGTAAGTTCCAGCAGGGCGGCTTTCAAAAAACTGGTGCCATGAAACTCGGGTGGTTTGGGGTAACTGATACGCCCAGGGAATGCTTTAGCCAAACTTAATAGTTCGGCGAAAGAGCGAGGTGGGTTGGCCAAAGTTTTCTGATCATGGATAAACACCAGCTGTCCCACCCCCCAAGGCGCTTCGAGGCCGTCTGTTGGCTCAGTGAAGTCTTCTTCAACCGGTAAACTTTTATCGACAATCTGCCAATTGGGGAGCGTGCTGACAAAAGGGCCGTACAGCAAATCATTTTCCTTCATTGATTTGAAGTTTTCGCCGTTAATCCAAACCATATCGACACTACCGCCGCTATCCTTACCTGCTGTCTTTTCGGCAAGTAGGCGATTGACGGTTTCAGCGATATCCGTCACTTTGACATGTTTCAGTGTGACACCATAATCGCGTTGTAACTCGCGACTCGCCCAGCGCAGGTAAGCATTGATCTCTTGATTGCCGCCCCATGCGTTAAAGTAAACAGTCTGGCCTTTGGCTTGTTGTTCAATACTTTCCCAACGGTCGTTTTCCGTGCTCGCAGAGGCAGTAAAACTGGCGGTACTTACAATTGCCAATGTTAACGCCGCTATCCAGTGTTTCATTGTCATCTTCCTTTTCAATTAGTGACGCATCCAACGATGATATTTTTCGACCCAGTTAAGCAGCTTCTCGGGCGCATGGGCTTGTTTCCACATCCCAGCGGTATACTTCACCGCCTCACTCATGGTGGGATACGGATGGACGGTGCCCAAAATTTTATTTAGTCCTAACCCGTGCCGCATAGCGAGAGTAAACTCTGCGAGCAAGTCGCCCGCATGCTCGCCAACAATAGTCACTCCCAGAATGGTATCTTTTCCTTTTGGTGTCAGCACCTTAATAAAACCGTGGTCATTGCCGTCAGCAATCGCGCGATCCAGATCATCAATGCCGTAGTAGGTTACTTCCACTTCTTGCTGATTGACCTTGGCTTCTTTTTCATTGATGCCCACGCGCGCGACTTCTGGTGATGTATAGGTCGCGGCAGGCATTACTGAATAATCAGCACGAAAGCGTTTAAATTGCCCAAATAGTGCATTCACCGCGGCATACCATGCTTGATGAGCACTGGCGTGGGTGAGCTGAAACGGCCCTGCTACATCACCTACCGCATAGATGTTGGGATAGGCGGTTTGCAGATACTCGTTGACTTGAACCGTGCCACGCTCGGTCACTGGAATATCGAGCTTTTCGAGACCAAAGCCTTTGGTGTTGGCACTGCGCCCTAACGCGACCAGCACCGCATCAAATGAGACAGACTTCTCACCGTCAGGGCCATCGAGTAAGGCGATTTGCTCATTATCACTGTGCTCAAATGCTTTGACTTTGTGCTGTGTTAAAACCGTGACGCCGTCACGCTCTAACGCCTGCTCAACCAACTGGGCGGCATCTTGATCTTCGCGGCTGAGAAGTTGGTCGGCCATTTCCGCGAGAGTGACTTGGCTGCCTAAACACGCAAAACTTTGTGCCAATTCTGCGCCAATGGGACCTCCGCCCAAAACCAACAACCGCGGCGGCAGGTCATTCAGGGACCAAATTGTATCTGAGGTGTAATGCGTGACCTCAGCCAAACCGGGAATCGGGGGCAACATAGGGCGTGCGCCGGTCGCAATCACGATGTTGCGGGTTGTGAGGCGTTCGCCATTCACCTCGACTTCCCATGGCGAAACGATTTGCGCTTCGCCTTGCACGCACTCCACGCCGAGCTTGGTGTAACGCTCGACCGAATCGTGGGGCTCAATTTGGGTAATCACTTGTTTAACCCGCGCCATGACTGCCGGAAAATCAACCGCTGGCGCTTGGGTATGAATGCCAAAGGCCTTAGCCTTGCCAATTTCTCGCATGGTTTTCGCCGCACGGATCAGCGCTTTTGAGGGAACACACCCTGTGTTTAGGCAGTCTCCTCCCATCGAACCTTTTTCGACCAGCGTAACCTTCGCTTTCACTACCGCCGCGATATAACTTGATACCAAGCCGCCTGCACCGGCACCAATCACTACCATATTGCGGTCAAACTGATGGGGCTTGTTCCAACCTTGATAGCGTTTACGACGCGTGATCCACGCCATGACCCACTTTGCCAGCAGTGGGAAGATACCCAGTAAGGCGAGTGAGCCAAGCACCGAGGGTGACACCACGTCGCCAAGTGCGTCGATTTGGGCCAGTTGGGTCCCTGCATTCACGTAGACTGCGGTACCCGGCAACATACCGAGCTGACTGACCCAATAGAAGGTGCGGGTTTTGAACGACGTTAGACCCATCACGAGGTTAATCAGAAAAAACGGGAAAATCGGGATCAGGCGGAGGGTCAACAGATACAAGCTACCGTCTTTCTCTATGCCGCGATTAATGGTATCGAGCTTATTGCCAAATTTGGCTTGGACCCAGTCGCGCAACATAAAGCGACTCACCAAGAAGGCGAGGGTGGCGCCAATCGAGCTAGCAAAGGAGACCAACACCAATGCCCACCAAAAGCCGAAGAGTGCCGCGCCCAATAAACTCGCCACTGCCGCACCCGGTAAGGACAGGGCGGTCATCACTACATAGCCGACAAAAAACACCAGGCTTGCGGTGGTCGCGTTTTCGATAATGTAATCATTCAATGCCACTTGTTGTGCTTTGGCGTTTTCAAGCGTGAGCCACTGGCTGAGATCTAAACTGAACCAAAGTGTTACAAGCGCCACCACCACTAAACCAAGCAATATCTTTTTTACTGGCATACTGTGTCTCGTCCGATAGTAAATGGGTCCCAGTTATTACTTTAGGTACTGTAGCTGAATTAACTGGCTGATTTGTCGGTTACATTGAGGAACTGTGTCCTTAATCGTACCTTTAACCAGACCCGACCGATCGCAAGAAACTTTCGTTTTCTGTCTGAAATTAGTTTGAATGATGATTTATTGAGCGTTTAGTGCGTTCAGAAAAAGCGACACCGCCATAAAGGCGGTGTTGGACGCGAACATTGCTCACAAAAAAGGTAGAGAGGTATAGGTGTTGTGAGGAATTAATTTTCTAAATGTTGTAATAATTCTTGGCGACGTTGAGGTGGAACCACAGACCAATGTTTGCCAGTAATCGCGCCTTCTAGTGACCACAGTAACTCCAAGCTTAGCTCTTTTTCATGCGCCGAGAGAAGAGCTTTATAGGCATTAACGGCACCTTGTTGCTGCAAATCTGCTGGAGATGTAATACCTGCTTTTTTGAGCATACGTTCGGTTGCCAGCCGTAAATTAGGTAGATCTTTTAATCTTGTTGGCGAAGTCCTGTTTTTCTCAGCTCGATCTCGCTTCGCTACTTCTAGGGCGTATTTTGCTTCTGACAATAACTTTTCTTCATCGTCCCACCATTCTTTTGGTATTGCAAAATACTTAGTTACAACTGGAAATCCTCTTTTCTTATACACGTAGGGCTCGAGGCCTTGTTGTTTTAATAGTGTTTCATTTTCTTTTCCGGCTCGTAAGTGGAGCTGGTTTTCTACGACTAAAACGAACATGGTATCGTCACAGAAAATACCGAATCCGCCAAACATTGAACGGGACTTAATGCTGCCAAATTTGGCAAATAACTTCATTGCATTCTTTAAAGCTGGTTTATCCATTTGATTAATATCTCGATGAATTACTAATGCCCAAAAAAGACGTCAAAATGTAACAAGGCAAAACCACAGAGTTGTCAACGATCTATCAAATAGTTGTCAGCTTCGATCATCAATTGTTGGCAACCCCGCTGCCATCAACTCCAAAACACTAGTGGAAGTTATTAGGCCGGTGGCTTTGCGTCCCATGCTTTCGCCATGGTTTGCCTTGTTCAAACGCTATTAAGCATATAATAATTAGACAGTGATGTCGTCCCAAGCAGCATTTAAAAGTGTGATCTTAGTTCAAGAGAGCTGTAAATGATTAATGGCTAAGTGAAGGGTTTATCGAGTTGTCTCTCATTAGACACACCGTCTCACAAAGGAGACGGTGTGTCATAAAAGTGTAATAAAAACACTAATCTATGATTTTAACTGATTGTCGACTCACTAGTGCAGGTTGCATTTCGAACACTTGCTGCTGAGTCTCGTTGTTGGCAATTCGCGCGAGCAAGAGCTTGACGGCTGTTTTGCCTAAACGGCGTTTAGGCTGGTGAATAGTTGTCAATGGTGGCGAGAAATACTCGGTGAGATCAATGTTATCGTAACCAATCACCGATATATCATCTGGCACTTTCAAGCCGTACTCGTTAAACGTACTAATCGCCGCTAATGCCATAATGTCATTAAAGCAAAAGACAGCGGTCGGGCGGTCTGACATTGTCGCCAATTGCTTCGCGGCAATTTGTGCTTGATCGGCTTCGAAATCCGCTTCAATCAGCCAGTTTTCATTCACTGTAATGTGGGCTTCTTTTAACGCACGGAAATAACCGTTTAAGCGATGCTTACAGGTATTTTTATCCATTTGGCCGGAAATACAGCCAATTTTAGTATGTCCATTATCAATAAAGTGTTTGGTGGCAAGGTAACCGCCTAATTCAGCATTATCTTCTATACGGTCTGTATCGATATGGTGACTGCCCCAATCCATCACGACCATAGGCAGATCGCGTTTTTTTTCTAATAACAGCATCAAATCTTCGTTGAGATCAGAGCACACCACAATGAGTCCGTCGACGCGCTTTTCTGACAACATACGCAGGTAGTCGCGTTGCTTTTCGAGGTTACCCTCGGTATTGCAGAGAATCAGCGTGTAGCCTTGCTTGTAGCAATAGTCTTCCACACCGTGAACAAGCTCGGCGAAAAAGGGGTTGGTGGATTTGGTCACCAGCATTCCCAGTGTACGTGTTGTGTTGCATTTCAAGCTTCGCGCCACAGCACTTGGGGCGTAGTTTAACTCTTCAACCGCTTGCCATACTTTCTCAGTCGTCTTCTCGGCGACAAAGCGGGTTTTGTTTATCACGTGTGACACCGTCGTGGTCGATACACCGGCGAGACGCGCGACATCTTTAATCGTTGCCATCTTGATTCTTCTTTGTAGTAATGCGTAGGGATCGTTACTCGCGACCTTACAGAAAAACGCCGCTGTTCGTCAGCGGCGATGTCTTTCACAATCCCGGCACATCAGACGGTTGCGAAGGTAACGAATCCGATTTCATCCATTCTCATAGCTAATCGGTTGCGCTCTCAGTTTACTTAGGTTGGCGCACACTCGCAATTGGTCTGATCAGCGAAAATGGACTAACAGACGGTTTTGTGAGCCAGCTATGATGTATTTATCAATTAAGACACGATCAGTGGGCAGTTATGCTCCGGATGAGTCAGAACGGTCAGCGGGTATTGGTAGATGTCTGCCACTCTATCACTACTAAAACACTGCCACGGATCGCCGGATAGGACGATTCGAGCTTCTTTCAGAAAATGCAGTTGATCGGCGTATTGCGCCGCCAAATTCAGATCGTGCAACACCAATAGCACTGTCATTCCTTGGTCAGCGAGTGCTCGACAGCGCTTTAGGGTGTAATGTTGATGGGTAATATCTAAGGCCGAAGTGGGTTCATCCAGCATCAGTATCGCTTGATCCGGTGCGGTTTGCGCTAGCTGTAATGACACGCGTGCCATGTGTACGCGTTGTTTTTCACCGCCAGATAGAATCGGATACGGTCGATGAGCAAGATGGCTAATATCCCATGCCGTTAGTTGCTCGTTGGCAAGGGCTGCGATCTGTTCTCGGTTTGCCTTTAGTGGTGTCGCCCCCATCTCGACCACTTCTTGCGCGGAGAATGCAAACGTGAGGCCGCTATGTTGGGGAAGGAAGGCAACTCGTCGGGCAAATTCTTCGCCTTGCCACTGGCTTTTGGGCTGTTGCCAAAACTGCACACTGCCATGCTGATGTTTGTCGCTAATCAATTGCTTTAACAGTGTACTTTTCCCCGCACCATTCGGCCCGAGTAAAACGTGTAACTGGCCGGCAGTAAAGGCGAGATCAATCTCGCTTAGCAGTTGACGGCCGTTAAGCGCATAGCTGAGCTTGGAGATTTGAAGGGCAGAATCTGTCATTCGTGAACCACTGCTTTTCGTTGTTGAATAAGAAGCCATAGAAAGAAAGGAGCACCCATTAGGGCGGTAATAATGCCAACAGGCAATTCGGCGGGGGCGACAATGACACGGGCAACAATATCGGCCAAGGTTAGTAACAGGGCACCAAGAATGGCTGATAAGGGCACTAGTGTGCGATGATCCGGGCCGGCAATTAAACGTCCAATGTGTGGGATCACTAGACCCACAAAGCCGATAAGACCGGCAGCACTTACCGCAATGCCCATTCCCGCCGCGGTCACAACAATGAGTAGGCGTTTTAAATGGTGTACATCAATGCCCAAATACGCCGCTTCGTTTTCACCGAGCAAAAGGGCATTTAAGTGGCTTGCGCGCTGGTAGGCAAATACCGTGAGTAAGCATGCAGCGATGCCAGTGAGAACAATTTGTCCCCAAGTCGCACCGGTCAGCGACCCCATCGACCAAAGGGCGATGTCTCGTAACGTTTGATTATCCGCAACATAGTTAATCAAGCCTAATGCAGCGCCGGACAAAGCACTGATCGCAATGCCCGCTAGCAACATGATGGTCACCGAACTGCCCATGGCCGTTGTGCCAATTCTGTATACAAATAGGGTTGCCAGTAGTGCACCGATAAACGCAAAGGCAGGCACCGAAAACACAAAGCTGGCCTCGATACTGCCCCAAGAGAGCAATAGCAAGCCCAGTGCGCCTCCTAATGATGCGCCGCCAGAGACACCGATAATACCCGGGTCAGCGAGAGGGTTGCGGAAAAGCCCCTGCATCAACGTGCCGCAAACGGCGAGCAATGCACCGATAAAAATACACAGCAAGGTTCGAGGTAATCGAACTTGTTGAACGATGGCGAGTACATGCGGCTCAACATTGTCATGCCAAGGGGTTAAGCTCTGTAAACTGGTCAGCCATCCAAGTTGCCATTGTCCCACCGCGATAGACGTTACCCCTACGACGACAAGTGCGACGATGAGCGCTGGAAAAACATGCGACTGTGAGGATCGAAAAGACGCTTGCATTAGTCGTTCTCTCCAACGACGGTGCGCTGAATACGAATGGCTTCATCCAGTGATTTCAGGCTAAGCCCTCCTACTAACACACTGCCGTCAATTGGAATAATACGCTGCTGTTGGAATGCGCGCGTGGCATTGAGTAAAGGCACGGCATCAGCGAGTCCTTCAATACCGCCTAGCTGGTCGAGAGAACGTTGCATGACCAAGATAAAGTCCGGATCAAAGCCCAGTAACGCTTCTGGCGACAGTGGTTTATAGCTACTGAGCGCCGCCGCAGCAGGGTTAGTCGCACCCATCAGCGACAACAAGGTATCCGGTGAGGTATTGGCACCCGCGACACTGGCAGGACGTCCTTGGTGAACCAGAAGAAACACGCCTTTGACCGCGGTTTTGGGCGCATGCGCTTTTAATGTCGCAATCTTGGTGTCTATGTCGGTCAGTAACTCTGCGGCTTTGGACTCTGTGTGGGTGAGACTCGCGACTTTTTTAATCCGTGTTTTGAGTGTCTCGACGCTGGGCTCACTAGACAGTCGAGCCACGGTTACCCCTGACGCTTCGATTTTCTCCAAAACCGGGGTGGGGCCCATTTCATCTGAGCCTACGACTAGAGTCGGTGATAAAGATAGCACACCTTCGACGGCGAGCTGGCGATGATAGCCGACATTTGGCACGTCTTTGTTCGGTAGATGGCTGGTGACATCAATGCCAACTATCTGTTCTGTTGCACCTAATTCAACCAGTAAGTCTGTTACACCGGCCCCTGCGCTGACAATGCGTGGTGATGCTGTGACAGAGAGTGAGAGTAGTGCTGAGGCGAGGGCAAGCAGTCTAACCGCGGCAGTTGCCATGATGAATTCCTTTATTTATTAAACCAGTCAATGTGAGTGCAATGCTCGACGTCAGTCCATTACACACTGTTAGAGAACGGAAATGTAATTATGAGTTACAAACCTAATTACGAGCAATTATCGTTTACATTGCTGTTAATGATCAATACAATCCTGCCAAATTGTTCATGA
Source organism: Salinivibrio sp. IB574 (assembly GCF_001996205.1). Classification (NCBI taxonomy): domain Bacteria; kingdom Pseudomonadati; phylum Pseudomonadota; class Gammaproteobacteria; order Vibrionales; family Vibrionaceae; genus Salinivibrio; species Salinivibrio sp. IB574. The sequence goes on from NZ_MUFN01000012.1 coordinate 66,261, forward strand.
TTCTCATTTTTGATTGGCTCAATAGGAAGACCCATGCTGGTAAAAACGGACGTCTCGGAAGTATTGACTCCTTCTACGATCAAGCTTGCTATCGGTGCTGCCCTTGGCACATTGGCATTTATTCCTTCAGCGTTGGCGGAGACGCAAAACACGGCGGATTCGTCATCAGACGTTATCGCGGTGTATGCAAGCCGCATTGACGCACAAAAAGCGAACGGTGCCGCTGCGGTCAGCACGGTATCACTCGAAGAAATTGAAAAACGGCAGGGGACCAGCGTAGCGGATCTAATTAGCCATTTACCCAATGTATCCATTGCCGGTGGTGGGCGTGATGAGTCACAAGCGATTGTGATTCGAGGGCTAAGTAGTGATAACGGGCGCGTGATTCAACTGATCGATGGTGTACGTCAGAATTTCTCTCTGGGACATCGCTCAAGCTTGTTTATCGATCCAGAGTTACTCAAGACTGTTGATGTTGTTCGTGGCCCTGCGAGTACCGTGTGGGGATCGGGGGCGATTGGTGGTGTGGTGGCGCAAAGCACCAAGTCTGCCTATGACTTTTTAGATGCTGACCAAGACATTGGTGGCTACCTAAAGCAGGGTTTCCACAGTAACGACAATGCGTCGCGTACGAGTGGCGCTGTATTTGGGCGTACGGATACGATTGATTGGCTAGTGCAGAGCTATTATCACGACGCTGATGACAATCAACTGGGCAATGGTAAAGCTTTATCCTACTCCGCGAGTCGTGAGAAAGGAGGACTTGCGAAGGTCACTTATACACCGTCTCTCGTGCACCAGTGGACTTTCTCGGCGCGCCAAGGCGACCGTGATGCCATGTCACCGTCGAATCCTTCGGTTCAAGATCCGTCAAGTAACTATCCATTGGTGTATCGCCAAACTCAAGACCAAAGTGTTGCTGTAGCCTATCAATACACACCAATGAATGATTGGATTGACCTCTCATCTCGAGTGTATTGGAACGATACGCAAATGAAAGAATATCGTTTAGTAACCGATGAGCATGATGACAACCAAATGCAAACTTTAGGATTGTCACTCACCAATCGTGCTCAGTTCAACGATATTGAATTTATCGCAGGATTTGATGGTTATCTCGATCACTACCAAACTCAGCGTGACGATAAAAGTGCGCCGGGAGAGCGTCCTGAGGGACAAGATGCGAAAGCGCGAAGCATTGGCGTGTTTGGCCAGCTAGAGATTCCGCTTGCAGAATCTTGGCAATGGACTGCGGGTCTGCGGTTCGACGATTACAAAAATGAAGACACGCGAACAACATCAACCATTGAGGATGCCAGTGACAGCCAATGGTCACCATCGACTGCACTGACGTGGAATATGACTGAGCAGTTGGCGTTGACGGCAAGCTATCAGGAAGCTTTTCGCGCGCCAAGTTTAGAGGAAATGTATGCCAGTGGAACCCATTTTGTGGTGCCAATGGGACCCTCAAAACTGATTAACCGTTTTGTCCCTAATCCAAACCTCAAACCTGAACACAGTGCAAACAAAGAATTAGCGCTGACCTACCAGTTTGCTCCGATGGCTTATCTGGATAGTGGCTATATCGATGCGCGTGTTTTCCGCAATGATGTCGAAGATTTTATCGAAATGAACGTGGATTTTATGGGAGCGACAACCACCCGCCAGAATGTAAGCAATGCCAAATTGGAGGGGGTAGAGCTGAGCTTCCATCATGAATATGGTCAGTTTAAAAGCGACTTGAGCTATAGCCAAATGGAAGGCAAGGATAAAGCAGATGGTCGTTACTTAGAGCAAATTCCCGCACATAAACTGGTTGCGGAAACGGATTATCGTTTAGCGACGTTACCGGTGAACTTGGGCGCGCGAGTGTCTCATTATGCAGATCAAAACGAGAACCCCGATCAGAAGACCTATGACGGTTATACATTGTGGGACCTGTATGCAAGCTATAGCCCTAAAGGTGCTTGGGATGGTGTGAAGTTTGATCTCGCGATCGAAAACCTCACCGATGAGTATTACACCACGGCGTGGTCTGAAGTCGACTCACCGGGGCGAGATATTAAACTCAACGTTCGCTATCAATTTTGATCAATCACTAAACATGGGCAGGGTTGTCCCTGCCCAACAGAAAACGATAACAATAGGCTGGGAGTAAACCATGACAACTACATTGACCGAGCAAGTCAATGCCTTACTCACCGAGAACGCCTCCATGCTGCCCGCCGATATGGCGACTACGCTGGGTGTCAGTGAAGGTGAGGTGGTACGCGCGATGCCATCCGAGTATCAAACTTGGGTGGATGGGCAACACGCCGAAACGGTGTTAAGTCAGGTGGCCGAGTGGGGCGGTCCGGTGACCGCGATCGTGCATTCTGGCGACTCGATATTTGAAGTGAAGGCCCCTTTTCCTAAAGGCAAGATCGCTTATGGCTACTACAACTTAATGGGAAAGCCGGGCGAAATGCATGGCCACCTAAAACTAGAGCGCATGGCGGGTATTGCATTTGTTAGTAAGCCTTTTCGCGGCAAAGTCACCCACTACATCGGCTTTTTCACCGAACAAGGTGACTCAATTTTTAAAATTTACTTGGGGCGTGACGAAAAGCGTCAGCTTCTTGAACATCAGATTGAAGCCTTCAATCAACTAAAAACACAGTTGGCAACCTCTCAATTGACAGAATCGGAGCAATAATCATGGATCAAGCTACTAAACAAGAACGTCTACAAAATCGTCTTGGCCCTGAAATTAAAGAATTTCGTGCAAACTGCCGCACCTTGCAGCTTGCAACACTCGACGCGCAAGGCAAACCCAATGTCAGTTATGCCCCTTTTGCTCAGCGTGAAGATGGCTTTTATATCTTGATCAGTGAAATTGCTCGCCATGCACGTAACCTGCAAGAAAATCCCAACCTGTCTTTGATGATGATCGAAGATGAGGGCAGTGCGAAGCAGATTTTTGCCCGTCAACGACTCAGCTTTGACGCTCAAGCCGAGATGGTGGCCCGCAATACTGAGGCGTGGCATGCTGGTATTGAGGCATTGAAAGCACGCTTTGGTGACATTATTGGTAACTTAAGTGGGTTGGAAGACTTCCGTTTATTCCGCTTGGTGCCAGAAAATGGCTTGTACGTAAAAGGGTTTGGTCAAGCGTTCCAAGTAGGCAATGATGATTTGGTGGGAATGGTTCACCTTGATCAAGGCCACCGCAAAGTGGGTAGCGACGAAGACATTAAATCGACCGACGAGATTGCGGTAAACAGTTAATATTAACCACGGCCATTTAGTCATTCACGGCAATGCCTCGCGCATTGCCGTTTTTGTATGCGCGCGCCTCAGTAACAACCGATCTGTGGATATGGTAAAGTGGCGTCTTACGCCAACGTGATAACGAACAACACCATGAACTATATCCCTTTATCCGACTATAAGCGCAAGTGGATCTTCACCCATCAATCATTACCGATTGCGGAGAGCGATCTCGCCGATATTAAACCCATGACGGAGGCCCGTGCAGGACAGCTATGGCAAGAGTTTGTCAGCAAAGACAGTCCTACGCCCGATCATTTTGGCAAACAGGATTGGCCAACTCACCAAAGCGTTTGGAAAAACCGCTTGGTATGGCAGAGCGCATGGGATAATGATGAGGATCTTCCTGATGAGTTCTTGGCGCATTTCCCCTGGGAGGACAACATTGTGATCTATTTTTGTTACGACAAACACAATGTCGTGGAGTCTCGCTGGGGAATCTTTAAAAAATATTGGAAGAACTTTCTATTCTATGATGATAAACCCATCTTGCTTGGCCGCCGCCGTAAAGAGGTGGCCATGTTTGAGCAATCGGGTGAGGTGGTTATCGGAACGCGCCAGTCTTAGTCGGCATTTAAATTGCATTGTTTTAGGTTATCAGTGAAGTCAGGGGCAATCAGGGACAGGTCATGATTAAAAATGTGGTTATTTTAAGTGTATCGCTGGCCGTAACCGGCTGCGCGGTGCCGCAGTTTTCTGACTTATGGCGTAATTACAGCACCATTGGCCTTAATGAAGAATTGCGTGGTGCGCAACAAGCGCTGGTCCATTGTCGATACGACAACACATTAGATATCGCGCAGCGGTATACTGTGATCGGCACAGACAGAGAGAAAGCGCGTGCATTTGAGCTAATGGGGGTGACCTATGATGAACAGGAAAACACGCATGAGTTCAACCACACCTTGCAGCGCTTTTTGTTCTCTGAGCCCGGCAAGGCCATGAACGAATCGCAAGTGCTGATGCAATGGCGGCAAGCGAGACTGCAAATTGAACATGAGCGGGAGTTGGCCTTGGGCCAAACACACTGTTTACAATCGACCGATCCCCCGAAAACGGGACCGCTCAAATAACAAAAGGCAGTCGATGACTGCCTTTTGTCTCTTACCCTGCATCATAGCAATGGGTTAACACGCTTTGAGAATGCTTTCGGCCAGTGTCATCAGGCGCGGATAGGCAAACTCGCTCTGCTGTGCAATGCTGGCTTGCTCTTCTAGCACCTCATGGAGAATGTCATGGGTCGTAAGTGGATTGGCCAATACCACGCGGAAAACCGTGGTGGTTCGACGTTGCCACTGCTCGGGGGTGAGACGCGTCCGTGACACAAAGGTGTTGCCGCACTCTCGCTGACGTTTTTGAATAAATTGGGTCAAATCGTTGAGTAGATCGTGCATCAAATCGACCTGTTCATCACTGGCAATCGCAAGCGCCGCTTGAACACGTTGAGGCACAAAGCGATAGGTGAGTAGGCATAACTCGGGCTCAGAAATCAGCTCATAGTCAGAGTGAGCGTCAATCATTCGCGCAAAATGAGAGGCTTTATCGATGCTCTGATCGATCAACAACTCATAACCGCGTCGCGAGATAATGTTCATACACGCGAACACTAGCATCGCCATTCCACTCCGTGAGCCCTCAAGCGTGTGGCTGCCCAAATCTTTTGAACCCTTACGCAAAATGTATTCAGCGTGATGCTCAATCGATGCGACGAGAGACGGGTCTTTAAACAGCACCATACCGGCACCCATAGGCGCATAGAGTTGCTTATGCGCATCAATGGTGACAGAGTCGGCCCGTTCAATGCCCGCCAGCTTATGTCGCTGATTATTCGACATCAAGGTCGCACCACCCCAAGCCGCATCGACGTGGAAGTGGATCCCTTCACGCTCGGCAATGTCTGCGAGAGCATTAAGCGGATCAATGTTGCCTGTTTCTGTGGTCCCTGCGACACCGACAATCGCAATTGGCTTGATATTGGCTTGGTTAAGCTCAACAATTTTCTCTTCCAGTGCATCAATGCAAATACGGTTATTGCCATCAGCAGGAATAGAAATCAGCTGGTCTCGACCGATGCCTAATACATCGGAGGCTTTGCCGAGTGAATAATGACCGCGCTCAGACACCAATATGGCTAGATCTTGGTAGCCATAATGGCGCATGGCACTGAATAGTCCCGCTTTATGAATGCCGGGAAAATCACCGTCTGGTTTCAATACATTGTTACGGGCGACCCAAAGGGCGGTCATATTGGCAATGGTGCCTCCCGAACAAAATGCCCCTAAAGAGTGGTTAGCACTGTGCATCCAGCTTTGGTAGAAGGCATCGTCTTGGCCGTAAATCAAGTTATGCAACATGCCCAAGACTTGACGCTCCAATGGCGTAAAGGCCTTCGATGTCTCGATTTTCACCGTATTTTGATTTAGCCCGATCATAATTTTAGATAACGGCATCAAAAAGTACGGCAGCGCCGATGTCATGTGACCGATAAATCGCGGCGAGGAAGTATGTACAGACTGTGCGACCAATTTATCGAGCAAAAACTGGGTATGGTCGGACACAAACGCAGGATCTTCAGGGATCGTCGGATCACTAAAGTCACTTTCAATATCTGCCAAAGAGCGATCGCTGGCGGCAATATGGTTTTGCAAAAATCGATTGAGGTTTTGCGAGATCTCTTGCTCGATTTTGCTCAGTGTGGAATCGGGCGCTTCTGGAACAGTAAAAATCCGGTGCAGCGTTTCCGGTGTGGCGTCCGCAGCTTTGTTTTGTGTTGCCATGGAATTCTTCTTTTGTATCTGCTTCGCAGTTCAAGATTGGCCATCATAAAGTGACAGGGTCACTGATGGTCACGAGAGCACTTGCTGAGAAATGGCCACAACATAGCAAAAAAACCGGCTAGCATCAGGCTTTTTTTATCAGTCAGCAAGGTGTTATCCCCAACGCGTAGGGGAGTGAAAGCGAAATGACGTCGTGCTTTGTTCACCGGTAGATGGACAAAGAGCCGGGGTGAACCGGCTCTACCTGCAACCATTCAAAACTAGGTGGCGTTTAAGCGTACAGACTATTTACACTGGCGCTGATTAATCGCGGCCATTTGATTGTTGTACTGATTAAGCGCGGTATCAATTTCTTTGGGATGGCTGAGCAAGTCAGCAAGTGCACTGCGCAGCGCATAGTTCCCTTCCATGGCTTCGCCTTGGCGAAACTCAAAGACTTCTTTGGCGAGCTTAGCTGGTGGCAATGACGATTGTGAAAGGGCTTTGACGTCTTCTTGCGTGAGTTGTAGCCAAGATTCAACTGGGGCATCGAGGCTTAGCTTGGCGGTATCGTTGCTGAGATAATAGTCAAAGGCTTGTGCGTTGAGCTTAAAATGGTTTTCTCGGCCACGTAAGAACCAATCGGCAACGTCTTTTAACGACTCGTCTTTACTGACGGTCAAGGAGACTAAATCTTGGTACCAGTTGATCGAGGCGTCAACGTAATCGTGGTATTTGGCGGTATAGCAATCCGCATTCTCGACGGGAGCCGCCTGTGACATCGCTGGCATTACCGCTGCTAACAGCGCTAGGGCATAGCGTTTCATAACATTATCCTTATCGTTATTATCATCGCTCTATGCGTTTCACTGCCACAGTTGGTGGTGACAGGGCGACATAACCGCGAGCGATACGTGAGGTTTTGGGCGTTAGTTTAAACGTTAACGGGCGACATTGTAGAACGAGCCTTTGTTAAAGTTAAATAAAACATTGATATAAAAAGCCATCTGTCGAGCTAGGTATGAGGCAGGTCGCAGATTTAGTGGTTATTTTTCGTCCGAACGATATCAAATTGCGTCCTATTATCCCGACATAGTGCGCCTTCGGTTAGCCGGTTATTGACGCTTGAGAGTGAGAAGTTGGTGCGCAAATTCCGCGAAGCCAAAACCGCCCGGTTGGGTGGTGATCCACTGTGGGGGATGGGGCAGTGAGGGTAAATGGTGCGCGATATTCGCGACGCCTACGCTCAAGGGAAACGAAGCGAACATTTGGCTGTCATTTAGCGAGTCGCCAATAAACGCAACTTGTTCACTGTATTGTTTACCGGATAAACCTTGCTCGGCTAAATAGCGAAAACTCGATACCTTCTTACTGTGATCGCCCACCCAGGCATTGATATGAATGGAGCTTGCTGTCGCATTGGCACCATAGGCGTGGAGTGCATCAAGAAGGGCTCGGATTTCATCCTTTGGCGCAGCCGGAGTGTGCTGACCTATATCAATCGCCACTTCTGCGACACGGTAGGCTTGATCGCTGGCAATGCGTCGTGCCGGATACTGAGATAAAAGCGTTTGTACGAAAGCGAGTAATGCCGCTTGTGCTTGCTGGGCAGTGTGATTGATGGTGGTGTTTAAGGTTCCGTTTTGACGCTGCATCACGAATGCACCATTTTCTCCAATCACGGCGTCAACGGGCCATGCATTTGCAATATGATCACACCAACCTGCACACGCGCCCGTTACCGGTACCACGCGGATTCCCGCATCGCGAAGTTGGCTAAGTGCCTGTAACGTTTGCCAAGGCAGCGCCCCCTGCCAAGTGAGCGTGTCGTCCACGTCTGTTAGCAACCAACGAAGGTTACGCCAGTCTGCAGCAGACTGTGACAATTGAGCAATCGGCAAAGGGGCGGTCATGGGGATACTCCGATGTTAGGATACCGTCTCAATCTGACGTTCTGTTTGTTGTAAGGTGACATCCAGTCTCTTGCCATGCTCACCGTCGAATACATGCAGGTTGTGAGCAGCTATCGTCAGCGGCAACTGATCGCCTTCTTTCACTTTGGTATGGCCTTCAAGGCGGAGCGTCAGCAAGCTGTTGGTATCACGTATGTGTCCATAAACCAGTAAATCTGCACCGAGTGACTCGGTAAGAGTTACCGTCATGGTGAACAATGCTTTACTCGTATCAACCACTTTCAAATGCTCTGGTCGTAACCCAACAGAGACGGATTGATGACCTACCACATCACAGGTTGCCAGTGTGTGTGCACCGATGTTGAGCTGACCGTGCTCGAGGCGTCCGGTAACAATGTTCATGGCGGGTGAGCCAATAAAGGTCGCGACAAACAAGCTTGCCGGTGCGTCATAAACCTCGAGTGGTGTGCCAATTTGCTCGACATTGCCACCATTAAGGACTACCAAGCGGTCGGCTAACGTCATGGCTTCGACCTGATCGTGGGTGACATACACCGCCGTGGTATTCAGTTTGCGTTGTAGGCTTTTTATCTCGAGCCGCATTTGTACCCGCAGTTTTGCATCCAGGTTTGATAGCGGCTCATCGAACAAGAAGACTTTTGGTCGACGCACAATGGCGCGGCCCATGGCAACACGTTGGCGTTGTCCGCCAGAGAGTTGATTTGGGCGTCTGTCTAGTAAGTGGTCGAGTTCAAGCATGGTCGCAACTTCTTGGACCAATTGCTGGATTTTGTCCTTTGGCGTTCCGCGGTTACGCAAGCCATAGGCCATATTATCGAACACACTCATATGCGGGTAGAGCGCGTAGTTTTGAAACACCATCGCGATATCACGTTCGCCGGGCTCCAAGTCGTTGACCTTTTTCTGGTCGATAATCAGATCGCCTTTAGAGATCCCTTCCAGACCGGCAATCATTCGTAGCAAGGTCGATTTACCGCACCCACTGGGACCGACGAGTACGATCATTTCGCCATCGTCTATGGCTAAATCAATGCCATGAATTGCTTTAAACCCGTTTGGGTACGTTTTCTCAATATGATTAAGGGTTACCGTCGCCATTTACTTCTCCGTCTCCACCAAACCTTTTACAAACAACTTTTGCATCCCCAACACGACTAAAACCGGGGGAAGCATGGCCATCAATGTGGTCGCCATTACGCGGTTCCATTCCACTTCACCATCACCGACTGAGAGCATACGTTGAATACTCATCACAATGGTGTAGTACTGGTCGTCGGTGGTGATCAAAATGGGCCAAAGGTATTGGTTCCATCCATAGATAAAGGTAATTACAAACAAAGCCGCGATATTTGTTCGAGAAAGCGGCAATAAAATGTCTTTGAAAAACTTAAAGGGGCCTGCTCCATCAATGCGTGCCGCTTCTAGCATTTCTCCGGGGACCGTCATAAAAAACTGACGGAATAAGAAAGTGGCGGTGGCACTGGCAATTAATGGAATGGTTAATCCCGGCATTGAGTTGAGCATATTGAGGTCAGCAATCACCTGAAACGTGGGCATAATACGGACTTCAACAGGCAGCATCAGGGTCATAAAAATCACCCAAAAAGCCAGCATGCGACCGGGAAAACGAAAGTACACCACCGCATAGGCCGATAAAATAGAAATGACCAGCTTACCCAGTGAAATTCCCATCGCCATTAAAAAAGAATTCCACAGCATGCCTGCGACCGAGATCTTCAGTTCGCGTGAGGTGCCTTCTGTGAGGACCTCTTGAAACACCGACAAACCTTTATCCCCAAACCACAGCGGCGTCATGCCACTGACAAACGCACTGCTATCGTGCGTAGCGGCAGTAAGTGCAAGCCATACTGGCAAGGCCACTGACGCAACACCCAGCATCAATACCAAGTGCGAGAAAAAAGTTAACCAAGGGCGACGTTCAACCATCAGTAAGCCACCTTCTTTTCAACGTATTTAAATTGGATAACGGTCAGCGCACCGACCAATAGCATGAGCACCACAGATTGCGCCGCTGATGAGCCCAGATTTAGACCGACAAAGAGAGCAGCGGGAAGATAATGGTAAAAAACCGTTTACCTGGGCCGGCGCCATCAATGGCAGCCGCTTCAATCAAGGAGCGAGGAATAGACTGCAACCCTGCGAGGAAAAACAGAAAGTTATAGCTGATCTGCTTCCATGTTGCGGCAATGATCACCATGGTCATTGCGTCTCCCGAGTGGGTAAACGGGTTCCAGTCTAGCCCCAGCGCTTTCAGCGCATGAGCCAATACACCGACGGTCGGGTTAAACATAAAGAGCCACAGTACCCCAGCGACAGCTGGTGCGACGGCATAGGGCCATACTAATAATGTTTTGTAGCCTGTGGCACCTTTAATCACACGGTCGGCCATGACTGCGAGGATAAGGGCAGAGATCAACGCGGTGCCTGCGACGGCAAAACTAAAAAACAGCGTGGTAAAAAAGGAGCCATAGTAGCTTGAATCACCGAGCAGTTCGATAAAGTTTTCCACCCCGACAAATTCGGTGCTCAGGCCGAATGGATCCTCTAATAAGGTTGATTGCCAAATGGCCTGTGCGGCGGGCCATAAAAAGAAGACAAACGTAATCAATAACTGAGGCGTGAGGAGCAGTATTGGAAACGCACAATGGTTAAATGTGGGTTTATTGGACATAGGCTTTCTCAATAACAGGAGCGGGCCTAAGGCACCGCTCCTTCATACAACAACTAACTTATTTGTTCGCTTTCGCGAATTTAGACAGCAGACCATTGGCACGCTCAACCGCTTCGTCGAGCGCTTCTTGTGCCGATTTGTCGCCAGACCAAACCGTTTCAAGCTCTTCGTTGATCACATCGCGGATCTGCACGAAGTTGCCCAAGCGAATCCCTTTTGATGCAGGGGTTGGCTCGACTTCTGTCATTTGCTTGATAGCAATGTCAGTCCCTGGGTTCTGCGCATAGAAGCCTTGTTTCTTGCTCAGCTCGTACGCTGCATGGGTGATGGGTAAGTAGCCAGTAAACTGGTGCCAATCAGCTTGGATCTCAGGCTTTGAGAGGAAAGAGAAGAACTGGGCGACACCTTTGTATTCTTCAGACTCGTGGCCTTGCAGGACCCATAGGGTGGCACCACCGATAATGGTATTGCGTGGCTGCTCGACCGCTTTGTTCCAGTACGGCAGTTTTGCAACGCCAAACTCGAAGTCCTTGACGCTTTCTTTCACACCGGCATAAGAGGCCGATGAATTCATGTACATGGCACACTCACCGCTGTAAAACAGTGGTGCACTGTCAGAGCGGCGACCACCGTATTCGAAAATGCCAGCTTGCTGCCAATCGGCCATCTTCTGAATGTGATCGACAAAAGGTGCTTTGTTGATCAACATTTTGTTGTCGATACCGGCAAAGCCATTGTCATTGGTCGCAATGGGAGCGTTGTGACGGGCGCCAAGGTTTTCAATTTGTACCCACGATTGCCAACCTGTGGTAAAGCCACATTTCGCGCCGTTCGCGAGGAGCTTTTTCGATGCGGTTTCAACGTCTTCCCAGGTTTTAGGAGGCTGAACACCGGCTTGTTTGAACAAGTCTTTGTTGTAATACAGGACGGGCGTTGAGCTATTGAAAGGCATTGACAGCATGTTGCCGTCTTCATCCGAATAATAGCCGGTGACAGACGAGAGATAATCAGATTGATCGAAGGGCTCGTTGGCATCTTTCATCAGCTTGTACACCGGATAGACGGCGCCTTTTGCTGACATCATGGTCGCGGTGCCAACTTCAAATACCTGCACAATATGAGGTTGTTTGTTGGCGCGGAACGCAGAGACGGCGCCGGTCATGGTTTCGGTATAGTTGCCTTTGTATACCGGTTTAACAATATAGTCATCCTGACTGGCATTGAACTTTTCAGCGATTTCATTCACTTTTTCGCCTAAGTTCCCGCCCATCGCGTGCCACCATTCAATTTCGGTTGCTGCGTTGGCAGAAAAAGAGGCCAACAGAAGGGCCGAAGAGATCGCGGTTAAGCGTTGGGTTTTCATGCATAACTCCTTTTGAGTGGGTGTGAACATGACGCAACTTAATGAACAAAAATGAACATAATATGAACGGATACGAAAAGGGAGATGACGATTTGATGACTTTTGACTGGGGTCGCACTTAAGGTTAAATCTCTGTTAACGAGCGCAGACTTTGTGCATGAAAATGCTGAAATATCTGACACCTGTAAGTAACAAAACTGTAAGCTAGTTCGGCGACAATGCGTCCACTGCGTGCCAAATTGGCGCTGCCATCACTGACTAAAGAGAAATGTTCAAATGAAAATTAGCCCCAAACAACTCTGTGGCCACCGGGGTGTCGCCGCGGATGCTCCTGAAAATACTTTGGCGTCGATTCGCCAAGTGCGCTTGTGGGAAATGGAATGGGTTGAAATCGATGTCCAACTGACGCAAGACGGGGTACCCGTTGTGTTTCATGATGACACACTGAGCCGTTGCACCAATGGTGTGGGGCGGTTAGGGGAAACGCCGTATGCACAGCTTGCACAGCTTGATGCCGGTGGATACTTTGACTCGCAATATCAAGGCGAGCGCGTTCCTACTTTGGCCGCCGTGCTAGCCCAAGTGGCTGCCGATGATTTACACATCAATATCGAAATAAAAACTTACCCTGAAACAGATATTCCCCGTTTGTGTGATGCGGTTGCCGCCACGCTGAGTGAAACCGGTTTCCCACTCGAGCGGGTACTGCTTTCTTCATTCTCTCTCGAGGCGCTTGCCTACTGTCAAACGGCGATGCCGAGCGTGGCAAGAGCGATTTTATGGGATGTGGTGCCCGAAGATTGGCAACGTTATCAAGATCTCGCAACCTACAGTATCCATTGTCACTATCGCGGCATAACAGAGGTACAAGCCAAAGCGATTAAAGCGAGCGGTTTAAAGATTAAATGTTACACCCCTAATCACCCTGAAGAGGTTGCTCACCTTTGGGAATGGGGGGTCGATATGATGATCACCGACGCGCCATCTAACTATTTAGGTTCTGAGCCAACGGAATGAGCGAATCTAGGAGAGGAATACGTTGACAGACGTGGCCGATTTAAACCGACGTCAGCAGGCGATTATGCGCCAGCTCAATGAGGTAGAACACTTAGAAACGGATACCTTGGCGGCCCAATTTTCGGTGACTACCCAAACTATTCGTCGTGATATCAATCAACTGTGTGCACTTGGGTTAGCGCGACGCCACCATGGTGGGATCAGTGTGCCGGCAGCGTTGGCCAATACCGACTATCAGCGACGCTTACAAAGTCACTCACGCGAAAAAGAAGCAATTGCTCAGGCGGTTGCTGCGCGTATCCCTGATGGTGTTACTGTGATGCTAGGTATCGGTACCACGGCGTCGGCGATTGCGGATCAGTTACTTTCTCGCAAAGATCTACGGGTGGTGACTAATAATCTTAAGGTGGCGCATCGGTTGGGGGCGAATCCGCATATTGATGTATGGTTAGCGGGGGGAAAACTACGCGCCAATGATCAAGATATGGTCGGCCATTCGGTGATCCAATTTTTGTCTCGTTTTCAGCCTGATATTGCCATTATTGGTTGTGCGGCTGTCAGTGAACAAGGGTGGGCGTGCGAGTTTACTCCCGATGAAGCGGCGGTGAGCGAAACGATTTTAGCCAATGCAACCGCGCGATGGTTGGTGGCGGACCGCTCAAAATGGCAACGCCAAGCGCCGGTTCGTGTGACATCGCTTACGACGTTTGATTGTGTCTTTACCAATTACACCGGATTGGATGACACCATTCCGCGCGTACTGTGTCAGCATGATGGGCCAACGGATGAGGCCTAATCTGTTGAATTAGGCCTGTGCAGATAAAATGGCGCGATAGAGGGCTTGGGTCGCCTCCTCGGGTGTTTGCTTAGGGTTATAAAAGAATTCATTAATCACATCAAAAATCGCGCTTTGGACGTAACGGGTGGTCGATAACCCATGCGACATACTTGGGCTCAGTGTGTTGTGCTGCTCGGCATAGAGAAAGGCCTGACGCGATTTTTCGGCACAGGTGTCCCCGTTCGGGAGTGGGATATCAAAGCGAATAGGCAGTGAGCCTTTGTAGCGATTGAAATCGCGTTGAAACTGGGGTGTTAACAAGTATTCGGCCATATCTGTTTGGCTTTGTCGCTCTTCGGCATTGTTTGGCTTAAAAAAGACAAAGCTATCTATGTTATAGCTAAACGCTTGCTCTGTACCGGGGACCGCGACACAGGTAAAGCTTTTTCCCTCTTGCTGATCCGCAGCAAGAAATTCACCTTTCGCCCAATCGCCCATCACTTGCATGCCCGCTTGGTTATCGATCAATAGTCGTGTGGTATCACTCCAATTCCGGCCGAGATTGTCGGAGTCGGTGTAAGGGCGCATTTTGGCTAATAGAGAAAATGATTTTGTGACACCGTCACTTAAAAGCGCATCGCGATCAAAGTCGAGAAAGGCTTGCTGATAATGTTCAGGCCCCATTACGGATAAGGCGAGTGTGTCAAACAAGGTCGCCACCTGCCAAGGTTCTCCGCCTAATGCCAGTGGGATATAGCCAGCCTGCTGTAGCTTGTCAGCAGCGGTAAAAAAGCTCTCAAAATCATGGGGAATGGCAGCCCCCGCGTCCTCAAAGGCACGCAGATTGATCCAAAGCCAGTTCACGCGGTGAATATTAATCGGGGCCGCGACATAATCCCCTTGGTATTGCATCACGTCACGAAGCGGGGCAGGGATTTTGTCTTCCCAGTGTTCTGCTTCCGCAATGTCATTGAGGTTGCGTAAAAAGCCTAAACGCGCCCATTCGGTAATCTCTGGTCCTTTAATCTGTGCGGCGAGGGGAGGATTACCACTGATTGCGCGGATCCTTAAGGTATTCATCGCGCTGATCCCCGCTTGTCCGCCGACCGCAAAATCACGCCATTGATGACCGCGTTGCTCGATCCCAGCGCGTAAAACAGAGGCCGCTTTGGCTTCTCCTGCCGACGTCCACCAATGGAGCACTTCCACCTCGCTGGCATGGGCGGCAGGCGTCACATACAGCAGTGTCGATTGAATGACGCTGGCGCACAGTGCTTTAAGAGTCAATCGCATTATTCTTCTACCCGTGGAAAACTAATATCGACTTGCAGGCCACCTTCATTGCGGTTGCTGAGTACCATGTCACCGCCGTGGGCATGAATAATATCACGCGCAATGCCAAGCCCTAACCCTGAGCCCTCGTTATCGGTATGAAGGCGCACATAGGGGTCAAAGACTGAGTCGAGCTCTTCTTCCGGGATCCCTGGCCCTTGGTCGATGAGGGTGATATCCAGCGTGTGTTCGGCATCCATCACATAGATGGTGACTTGTTCGCCGTATTTAACGCCGTTATCAATCAGGTTAGATAAACAGCGTTTAAACGCGAGAGGTTTACAGGTAAAGCCTTTCACCGCCTCACATTCGATGGTGACACGCACCCGATCTTGATTGTGGGGCTCGGCAATCACCGCCAAGAAATCAATCACATCAATCTCGGCCATGTTTTCGTGAATGTCGGTATCACGCACGGTTTGAACGGCACCTTTTACCATGATTTCGAGCTCATCCAAGTCTTTGTTCATTTTGGCGGCTTGGATATCATCATCAATCAATTCGGCTCGCAGACGTAATCGGGTTATCGGGGTTTTTAAATCATGTGACATCGAGCGAAATAGGGTTTCACGCTCTCGCAAATGTCGTTGTAATCGACGCTGCATACGGTTGAATGCGCGCGTCACAATCGCGATCTCTGCAGCGCCTTCTTCTTTGAGTGGTGGTTGTTCAATGTCTGTACTAAATAGGTTCGCTGCTTTCGCTAAGCGCTTGAGTGGCCGCGCTTGTTGACGAATTAAACTGTAAGTAAACAACAACAGTAACGCGGTGATCACCACAATAAAGACCACCTGATCCGCCGTGATCAACGTATCGTCTAAGGTGACATATGGCGCGGGGAGCAGGGCAGCGATATAAATCCACTCATTGCTTTTGAGCTCCATTTGCACCACTAAAATCGGGGGATTAAGTGGCTCAAGGCTCAGAGTATGATGCGCCCATGATTTGGGTAGGTCGCGGAGTAATATGTCGTTGTTTAAGACGCGCAGCGTCTCGGGGCGGGAAAATTCCACGTCAATGGTGCTCAGCGCGGGCAGTTGCGCCTCTAGCACTTGCGAGACGGTATTGACCGCTACCTGTTTCGCTTGGGTCTCTTCTATTGGCGTGATGGTGATTTTTTCTTTGTTGAAAGAGACAAAAAAACGGGTTCCGCCCATATTGCGTAGTTGATTTAATGCGATATGGCGGTACGCGACGGGCAAGGACTGAAAAAAGGTGGTTGTCGACGCGAACATATTCGCCAAGCTGGCTGACGCGGACTCTAACCCCGCCAGCTGCGTGCGTTTGGATTGGGTGTACCAAATTGATGTCGCGATCACCTGTGCGAGCACGACGGACAATAGGGTAAGGAGCAGCGTACGCGAGAGGAGAGAGCGCGGCACGAGCCGTTGTAACCACTCATGATTCATATTGGATCTCAGCGACAAACATATAGCCCGCACCGCGGACGGTTTTGATTAGGTTTGCTTTACCATTATCACGCAGGCGCTGTCGTAGGCGACTCACTTGGACGTCTATGCCTCGTTCTTGTGGCTGAGCGTCGCGGCCTCGGGTGGCTTGGCTAATGGCGTTGCGATCTAACAATTGGTGGGGGTTATCTATAAACAACATCAGCAGCGCATAATCCGATGCCGAGAGTTCAATCTCCATGCCGGTGACCACTTGATGTAGCTGTTGTGTCGCCGGCTCCAAGCGCCATTGCCCAAACCGAATCGCTTTCGGCCGCGATAAGGTCGTTTCTTGCAATTGTTGGGTGCGGCGAAGCAAAGCACGAATACGCGCAATGAGCTGACGAGGACTAAAGGGTTTGGCAATATAATCGTCCGCGCCCAGCTCTAAGCCAACGATTTGATCGGTCTCATCAGACACTGCGGTGAGCATAATGATTGGCACGCTGGAGTCTTTGCGAATGGCTTTACATAAGGTAAAGCCATCATCACCGGGAAGCATCACGTCAAGTAAGATAAGGTCCGGGTATTGGACCGCAAGCTTCGAGCGCATTTCATGACCATTTTGCGCGGTGGTCACTTCATATCCTGCTTTGGACAGATAGGCCTGCAAAAGCTCGCGAATTTCTACATCGTCATCAACCACTAAAATGCGTTTGGCTGCAGCCATAGCGCCGATACCCTTTTTTACCAACATCAATGAGCGCCATTATCGGTGGTTTGGGCCTGTGATGCTACTGACAATGACGCACTTTGCATAATTAATCAGCGACTTGATCAAGGTCAGACCACATCCTTTAGACAGAACGAACGAGAATGCAGGCAAACAAAGAATAAAATAGCCGAAATCGAAAAAGCCCTCCGAAGAGGGCTTTAGAAATCTTAGCGAGATGCTCGACAGGATTACTCGCTATCGCTGTGCATTGCTTTGTGAATACACAGTGCCGCGCCACCCCATGTGACCGCGAAACCTATGATCATCATTACAATTGCGCCTGTGGTCATGATTCTGTCTCCATATCGCGTGCGGGCGTTGTGGTTGAGTTCACGATAATGCCAACGACAACCATGGCTGCAACGAGCCCCCAACCTAGGGTGATGAGTTCGAATTGTGCATAGCCGCCGTATCCTTCATTAACCGTGTTGATCAAGTTTTTGGTGATGATCACGGCCAACATAATTGGGCTGACAAAGCGGATACACACTTCCATCCACTGGCCAACACTAAACTCAGACACGCGGTTAACGTATTGGCGAATATCGGAAAGTTTCACCAGCCAGCCAACGACAATGAGTTCAATCAAACAGCTTGCTAGCAGCGCTACGTTGTTGACGAAGTAGTCCACCAAATCGAGAAGCAACAGGCCGCCATTGGTTGCAAAGGCCATCGAAACCACGAAGCCAACGCCGCAGACGGCTGTCGCTGCCTTTTCACGTGCAAGGTTCAGCTTATCCATGATCGATGCAGTCACTGCTTCGATAATCGAAATGTGTGAGCTCAGCCCCGCGACGACGAGCGCAAGGAAGAACAATGGCCCGAGGATATAGGGGATCGGCAGTAAGTTGATCGCCGCTGGTAGCGTGACAAAGGCAAGCCCTACACCACCACTGACGACATCGGTAATGCCTTTACTTTGCTCTGCTGCCATGTAGCCCAAAATGGAGAAGATCAATACCCCTGCCACAATGGAGAAGCCGCAGTTGATCAGCACTGTCATCAAGGCGTTGTTGTTTACGTCCGATTTTTCAGGCAGGTAGCTGGAGTAGGCCAGCATGATGGCAAACCCAACGGACAAGGTGAAGAAAATCTGTCCATAAGCGGCCGACCAGACTTTTGCATCCAACAACTTGCTAAAGTCAGGCGCAAATAAGTAGTTCAAGCCATCAAGGGCACCTGGCAGCATCACCACGCGGCCAATCAGCAAGATCACCATGATAAATAGCAGCGGCATCATGATCTTGCTGGCTTTTTCAATCCCACCTTTGACGCCACGATAGACAGCTGCATAAGTGATTGCCCATGCGATGATCATCGGAATTGCAATATGCCATTGCCAATCGCCTAAGTTGGTGGGTGAATTTTCTCCTAGCTTCAAATAGTCAGAGAAAAAGAACGCGTTGGTATCTGTGCCCCAATCTTGGCCAAACGAGAAGCCAAAATAAGAGATGGCCCAACCAATAACGGCAACATAGTAAATACCTATGGTTGCGGCGATCAGAACTTGGAACCAGCCTAACCATTCAAACTTGGTATTGAGTTTAGAAAAGACCACAGGCGACGAGCCGCGAAGTTTTTTGCCTAACCCAAACTCCATGATCATAAAGGGGATACCGGCGGTGAGCATGGCGAAAAGGTATGGAATAAAAAAGGCGCCGCCACCGTTTTCGTAGGCCATATAAGGGAATCGCCAAATGTTCCCTAAGCCAATCGCTGACCCGACAGCGGCTAAAATAAAGCCAGCGCGCGAGCCCCATTGTTCTCGTTTCATATCTACTCCTTTGCGAATCGCTACCATCTTTCACCATATCGGTATCGCAGTGTTGTGAGGCTGCAGATCGTTTTATGGCTTATATGAAAGAAATAGCACATTCCCACAATTATAAGTTTTAACTTCCTGTTGCCCGTATGTTGAAATTTTTATCTAGGACGGGCATTGATGGCAGATTAAGCACTGGTCAGGCCTAAATCAATAGCCGCAAAACCAAGCAGTTAGCACAAAAATTTTTGTTAACTTGGTGTAAACAATTATAAGTGGTGTTTCATGCTGGGCTTTTGCTTTTTAGGTAGACGATTGAGCTGTCAAAGTTATCAATAGAGGCGAATGATCGTTATTTTGATTTGCTGTCTGGGCGACGAAAAAAACAGCAAAATGCCCCCTTGAATTTAAGTTCACACAGGTGTCTTTACTCGCAGATCCTCACGATGAGGATAGGGAAAACATGATGATCGCCTCAGATTCGCCATTTTATTCGCGACATAATAGNACATAATAGCGATGTTTTTTGTCTTTTAATCAGTAGTTTATATTTGTAAGAACGAGCCCAATCGACGTCGGTGCAGCTTTGACGGGAGAGGGTATATACTTGGATTAATAGGTATTACACCTGATCCGCGGCGTCTTTGGGTTAATCATTATGTCAACAAGGAGTATCAGCATGGATAAAACACTTGCATACGCACTGACAACCGCTGTTTGCGCGCTGGGTATGATTTTCACTTTTGCTGCTGTCGCTGTGTTGTCTTAATTATCATCGGTTCGCTGTTAACGAGAATGGACACTGGTGCCCTAATTGTGAGTAGCGACGTTGCGCGGTAAGCGTTACCATGCATAGCGGCGAGCGCACAGGAAGTGATCTAATACACTGAAAGCGATACGCTAATCAAAAGCTGTACGCTAATAAATAGCGATGCTCGCATAAAGCGTTATGCACGATGAATAAGGGGCGAAAGTGTTAAGAAGTAAGCAAGCTTTGACAGACAACTCTCCCGGTACGGCAATGCCAATTGCACCGCGCCATTTTACCCGGCCACAGCGTATCGCGCTGGTACTGCAGGGAGGCGGGCAACGCGGGATTTTTACCGCAGGCGTGCTTGATGCATTTCTTAGTGCCCGCTTTGATCCGTTTCAACTTTATTTGGGGACGTCTGCCGGCGCACTCAACTTGACGGCATATGTATGCCAGCAGCACCGTTATGGGCATCGGTTTATCACTGAGCTCACCACGCAAGAGCGCTTTTTCCACCTGATGAAGTATGTGCGTCGCCAACACCATATGGATTTAGATTGGGCGCTTAGTACGGCATTGCCGGGTCATGAAGCTGCGCTGGACATTGAAACAGCGAAGCTACACTTGAACGGAAGAGAGGCCTACGCGTGCGTGACTGAGGTTGATACCCTGAAACCGGCCTTTTTCTCGATTACCGATGACACTTGGCCAGATGCACTCAAAGCAACCTGTGCCATCCCTTTGCTTTATCCGCACCCGGTTTGCATTAATGGTAAGCGCTATGTTGACGGTGGCGTGAGTGCCGCTGTTCCAGCGAAAGAAGCCTTCGCTCGTGGGGCAGATATTATTGTGGTGATTCGCACCGAGCCGACGTTGGAGCAAGACAAAGGCGGCCCAGAAGATCAAAGCCACTTTTTGGATACATTACGGACCAAGTTTGAAGCCAAAAAGCCGCAGTTTAAGCTCTCTGACTATCTCTCTAATTTTGAATTTAAGTACCGTCTAACCCGGTTTGAGACCTTCCAGAAGGAGTTGAACAAGCAGTTGGCCGAACTTTCCGAACGCTACAAGTCCAGCCGTGAGCAATGGGTGAGCCGTGTTCGTGATGGAATGAGAGAAAAAGCGATGCAAAACGGTGGACGCTGGCTCTTTGGCGGCGACACGATTTACCGGTTGCAGTCGTTATCGGGTAAACCGCTGAGCAGCGAGATGCTCAAAATGCTCACTACGCACTATCAAAGCTATCAAAACGAATTGCAGTTTTTAGCCGAGCCACCACCTCGGGCACAGGTGTTACAAATTGCGCCGAGCGCACCGCTACAAAGCAGTGCATTATTGAGTAAGCCTGAACAACTCGATGCGGACTATCAACTGGGCTTATCGCTTGGCAATCAGTTTATGGCGCAATACGGCGATGCTCTCAATACCATATCAACCGTTAAAAGTGAGGCTTTTGAGCCCACCTCAGTAGCGTTACCACACCAAGGATAGGCGATGACGGAGTTTGAAAAAATGCAGCGGGGGTTGCCGTATTCCCCAGCCGATGAGGAATTAACCTTATTTCGCTATGCTGCGCGCCGCTTATGCCAACAGTTTAATCGTATCGATCCTGAAGACGCCGATAACCTTGCGATAGTAACGACCAAGCTATTTGCAGGGATCGGATCCAATGTGGACATTGATGCGCCGTTTTTTTGTCACTACGGGATGAATATTGAAATCGGCGATAACGTTAGTATTGGACCTAATTGCACCATGCTTGATGGGGCCCATGTTCGGATTGGGCATAATGTCAGCATTGGTCCCAATGTGGGCATCTATACCACGCGCCATCGCGTACTGCCGCTCGACATTGCTCGTGGAGAGTGTGAAACCTCACAAAGCGTGATTGTTGGCAATAACGTCATTATCGAGGGTAACACTGTGATCAAAGCAGGCGTTGCGATTGGTGAAGGTGTGGTAATTGAGGCGGGATCAGTGGTGGATACAGATATCGAACCTTTTTCCATTGTTGCAGGTAATCCAGCCGAGGTTGTCCGGCGTTTACAATAGAGGTAGCCATTACTTGGGTGGAAAATGTTATAATATAACATTTTCTAATTGGCATCCTGGTAACGCTGTAGTAATGTTAACGCCCTGATTCGGGTGTCAGTAGTAAGAGACAAATTCTAATGGTAAAAGTAAGGGCTCGGGTGCCTCTGAACGTTGGAGTAGGGAGCCACATCCCTGCCGAAATTCTATCTTTTGAAGGACTAGCGTCTGGACAGGAGCACGTTGCGCTTATTTTTAAACAAGCGGACGTGACCGATCCAACTCCCCTAGTGCGAATGCATTCTGAGTGCTTAACGGGCGATGTATTCCATTCATCACGGTGTGATTGTGGTGAGCAGCTCGAAGAAACGATCCAAAAGATGGGGGAAGATGGCGGGATTATCCTCTATCTTCGTCAAGAAGGGCGTGGAATTGGCCTTTACAATAAGCTTGATGCTTATGAGCTACAAAGCCAAGGCATGACCACTTACGAAGCCAATAACCATCTTGGCTTTGCAGACGATTTACGTGACTTTACTGAAGCCGCACAAATGCTAAAAGCCTTGGACATTCATCGCATTCGGTTAGTGACCAACAACCCGAAAAAAATCGAAGAACTCCAAGCTGCCGGTATTGATCTCAAAGAAGTGATTGGCACCAAAGCGCACCTCAAAGAAGGCAATCGCAATTATTTAAAAGCCAAAATTGAGCATGGCAAACATCGTCTGAATATCGAGCAAGATTAAGCGGTAGTGAGTTGTGCTTAGTCGCAAACTTTACGCAAGGGCAGTGACAGTCACTGCCCTTTTTCGATACAGTGCGGCGCGATATATAAGCTTTCACTCAAGGACGAGTCATGAAAACGCAATTTTGGCAGTATGTTTTCCCACCTTTGCCACCCATTGCGATGTTACTCACCGTGGGTTTCGGTGTGTTGCTCAACCACTATTTTTCTTTTCCGTTCAGATTAGGTTCGCCATATTGGGCTGGGTTTCCGCTTGCTCTGGCTATTGGGCTGCTGGTGGCGGCGAAGTGGGCATTTCATCGTCATCACACCACCGTTGATCCAATCAAAGAGCCATCAGCCTTAGTCACAACCGGCATTTATGCCTATACGCGCAATCCGATGTATCTCGCTTTGGTACTGATCATCGTTAGTGCTGGATTCTACTTTAATTCTCTTTGGTGTTGGGGCTTGGTTCCCGCCTATATGACCTACCTGTCAATGACCTTTATCTTCTCTGAAGAGCAGCGACTCGCTGCGCATTGGCCCGACGATTTTACTGAATATCGGGCACAAGTCAGACGCTGGATTTAAGGTTAGAAAAACTAATCTCAATCATGATAAAGAATCGTGTTGCGGCGACTAAACGCCCATTGCTTTCCTCACTGCTCAGGCCTATTATCGCGCTGTCTTTGGTTGTGATGTTTTTCGTGTGCCTAGCGTAGAACTTTGCAACATCCACTTATCAAATCATTATTTCGCATAATTCATTTTTAGGAGTGTAGGAATGTCTTCGGCAATGCCTATGGGTAAGTTGTTGCTGCTCATTGTAATGCTGGCTGCGGTGGGTCAAATGACTCAAACCATGTATGTTCCATCGATTGCAGCGATGGCCGCAGATTTCTCGGTATCACCGGCGCTATTGCAGGCGGTGATGGCGTGCTACTTGATCCCATACGGGCTGTCTCAGTTTATTTATGGCCCCATCTCCGACCGTATTGGGCGTAAGCCCGTTATATTGGCCGGCCTTGCCATATTCTTGGTCGGGACAGGGATCACGCTGTTAGCACATTCCTATTCGTGGTTTTTAGTGGGCAGTGTGGTGCAAGGCGCTGGGATTGGCTGTGGTGGCGCCATGGCGCGAACCTTAACCCGAGATTGTTTCTCTGGCGCGAAGTTGCACCGTGCCAACAGTTTGGTGAGTATGGGGCTTATTTTCTCACCATTAATTGCGCCTTTATTAGGAGGATACCTTACCGAGGTGTTGAACTGGCGGGCGAGTTACTTTTTCTTGCTGCTGCTAGCGATCGTGGTCTATGCAGTGATGGCGCTGCGTTTTACCGAAACGTTACCGCAAGAGGCACGTCAGCCTGGTAACTTTATCGGTCGTTACCGCCATGTCATGAGCTCGCGGCGTTTTCGAGGTTACCTGCTGTGTTTGATCACGGTTTTCTCGGGCGTGTCGGTCTTTGAAGCGGCCGCTGGGGTGATTATGTCTGATGGATTATATTTATCACCGACGCTGATCAGTGTCCTTTTTGTAGCGCCACTGCCTGCCTATTTAGTGGGCTCGGGCCTATCTAGCCGCTTTGCCGATACCATAGGCTACTATGCGACATTGACGCTGGGTAGCGTAATGGCACTAATGGGGGCAGGGATCCTTGTTGTATCAGGATTAATGGGCGAGATTTCTGTGTATAGCTTGATTGGTGGCGGTTGTGTGTATTTCGCCGGTGCAGGCGTGTTATTCCCAGCGGCCAGTACGGGGGCACTGAGCCCATTTCCTTATCATGCGGGCACAGCGGGTGCTATCTTGGGGGGCGCTCAAAACCTGCTTGCAGGTCTTGTGACGCTAGCGGCCAGTCGATTAGGTGTCGCGAGTCAGCTTTCTCTGGGCTCAATGATGCTTGCTCTCRGCATACTGGCGAGCATTGGCTTGATGATGAGTTATCGTGCGGACCAACACGGGGACGATCCTACCTCGGCACCGGTCCACTAAGGATACAAATGCAAACGGCAGCATGGGCTGCCGTTTTTAACTTCTCATCCAGACCATAGCGGTCGAGAAAGGCGAGCTGTCACGTCAATCATAGACGTGAGGTCTGCCATCAGTGCAGCTGTGTGGGGCTGCGTTTCCACAATAAGTGGCAGAATTTTTCTTCCGGATCGCGGCTGAGTAGCATACGCACAAACACATCGGCCAAGGCGCCTTCTTTTGCCATCCCAATTTGTACTTCCGCACAGTGGGCGAGGTTGATGTCAGACCCGACATGCTCAGGCCAATCGCTGCCGACTTCAACCACGATGGCGCCGCCGTCTTCCTCAAAATGGGATTCGTATGCTGCCAAATCGTCATACTCCAAATTATCCGGTGCCATCTCCGCGAAGATCTCAAAGGCGGTTTCGAGGATTTCATCCAAGCTCATTAGCGCTGATTGCGTCATTGGGTGCTCTCTATTCGTTCTGGGCGYGCTCGGACTATACCACGGTGGTTACGAATTCTCAGCCCGTCAATTATCCAACGCGACAGCTGGCAAGGATTATGCTTAACTTTACGCAGAGCCCTGTACTCAATTTAAGCAAGCGCGTTGATACAGCGTGAGATTCGGTGGTAGAGCGTTGATTTGTCCATGCAGATGACCAACAATAGCGCACGCATTCAACCTTGTGTGAAAGTCGTGACTCAGTTGCAATCTCAAACGGCTTATTTACCAGAGCCGGATCGGCGCTCGCCGCTACAATCTGAATTTATCCCTGTCATGGTCAAAGCGATCAAACAGCTTCGTGCTTTGATCGGTAAGCGGCTTCACAGTGTGTACGTGAGCGGCGATATTGTCTGGCGTCGTGCGACAGTGGGGGAGTCTGTCCTGCATTTAACCGTGGTATGCCACCAACCACTAACGCTTGACCAATCCAGTGCCATGAATACCTTGTTATGGCGAATTAAAACCAGCCATAGCAAAGTCATCGATGGCTGTCATATCGACACTGTGACAGCGTCACAAGTTCGTGATTTGGCCGAAATCTTTCACTGGGGCTTCTTTTTCAAACATCGTGCAATGTGCCTGTATGGTCAAGATCTTTCCGAGAGTTTTGGCCTTTTCGAGGCGAGTTGGGAAGTAGCGAAAGCGATGAATCCTGATTTGAGCGGTAAACTGGCACGTGCCAAGCATAAAATTCAAGCGGCCACGACATGGAACACGCAACTGACTGCAGCTCAGCGCATTGCCGATACCTTAATTCGTGGTGCGTTTGGTTTGGTATTGCATAAAGAAGGAACGTGGACGGAATCTCTACCTGACTGTGCAGAATTGTTTATTAAGCATTATCCTGCTAAACAACAAGCAATTGAGCGACTTTTTATCCTGCTAGATCGCAAACCTGTAAAAAAACGTGCTGTTATGATGCTCCTCAATGACTTTGGTGACTGGTTGATCAAAGAATATGCACGTATTGACTTTAAAATCGGTTAGCAGGACCAATACGCAGTGTATATCAACCCGTTATCCAAAAACGTGGTTACGATAATCTGTGAGCTGGCCCACCTTATACCCTACAAGTTGCTAACGGAATCTGATCTTGGTCAATAAAATAGTGTAACAAACTTTTCACAAATGAAGGTTTGATGAACTATAAAACGCAATTGAGCCGTAGCAGTTGTGCTCTATGGATGTATTTATTCAGTATTTATGACTAAATAAACATTTACATCGCATGCATGATTCGGTAATCTCGATTGCAGATAGTCACCGTGAGTGAATAATTAATCGACAATTTGTCGTTTTATCACTGTGACACAAATAAAAATTCAGGATTCAGACGTATGCAAAAAACTGACTCTCTCTCGACGACGGTGCCTTCGATGAGAAATATTCTGATGTTCGCCATCCCATCGCTTCTTGGCTTACTCCTCTTTATGACGCCGGTAAATTTCGGCGACGGTGTCACCATCCCCATTGCGGTCATGGCAGGAAGTGTTCTTGATCTATTGGGCGGCTCGGCAACCGCTGTGGTCACCGCATTGGTGGTTTTCAGTGCGGTCACCTCATTGATTGTCACGCTAGCCAAACCCCGCTTTATTACTCGTCACGGTTTCCTCAACGGCCTATTCAATGTTTCACCGATTTGGCTAGCCACCCGTGTGATTGGTGGTGTATTTGTTGCCATGACCTTCTTCGGTTACGGCTCTGAACTGATCATGGGTGAGCTTACTGGCGCGTTTGTGCTTAACGATCTGCTGCCCATCCTGCTGTCTGTGTTTATTTTTGCCGGATTGCTGTTGCCATTGCTGACCAGTTTTGGCCTGCTGGAGATGTTAGGCGCCGTTTTCACCAAAGTGATGCGTCCATTATTTGGCTTGCCTGGCCGCTCGGCGGTTGACTGTGCGGCATCTTGGTTAGGCGACGGCAGTGTCGGTATTTTGATGACGAGCAAGCAATACGAGCAAGGTTTTTACACGCAGCGTGAAGCCGCGGTTGTCGGTACCACCTTCTCAGCGGTATCGATCAGCTTTAGCTTGGTTGTGATCGCCCAAGTTGACTTGATGCACATGTTTACTTGGTTCTACTTGGCGGTGTGTCTGGCGGGGATTGCTGCAGCGATTATTGTTCCTCGTCTTCCGCCACTTTGCTGGAAAAAAGACGAGTTGATTGACGGCTCAACCCGCGAATCGAACGAAGAAGTGTTGCCTGAAGGCCATACTACGCTGAGCTACGGCTTACAGTGCGCGCTTAACCGTGCTGAAAAAATTCGCTCGGTGAACAGCGTACTCAAAGAAGGGGCTCAAAACGCAGTTGACATGGTATTGGGCGTACTCCCTGTCGTGATGGCGATTGGTACAGCGGCATTGATGGTGGCTGAGTACACCAGTATCTTTAACGTACTAGGTGCACCGTTTGTTCCTCTGCTTGAGCTACTGCATATTCCTGAGGCGGTGAAAGCATCAGAAACCATGGTGATTGGTTTTGCGGATATGTTCATCCCTGCCATTCTTGCCGCGGAAATTGATAGCGAAATGACTCGCTTTGTGATTGCAGCGATGTCGGTCACGCAGCTGATTTACATGTCCGAAGTTGGCGCTTTGCTGCTAGGCAGTAAAATTCCAGTCAAAATCTGGGAACTGTTTGTGATCTTTATTTTGCGTACCTTGGTGACCTTACCGGTGATCGCTGGTGTTGCACATTTGATTTTCTAAGCCGATAGGCCAAGAACAGTCTGTTAAGCGCCTCGCGTTTTCAACGTGGGGCGTTTTTTTTGGGTCACGAATCCATGCAGTAGCACGTTATGCTTGGTATGGTAAATGCACGCGGATTATCTCGCATGTCACCACTCGTCTATCACGACATGATGAGCGGTAAGGGTTTAATAAGGAGATGGGATGAAAATAGTGACACTTCATGGGCTGTACATGCACGGTGTTTTTTTGATCCCGCTAAGTGAACGCCTAGAAAAGCAAGGACATGAGGTGCTCAACCTTTCTTATAACACCCTAGATCCGGACTTTGAGCAAATTGCTCGTCGCATCAATGCGTTTATTGATCATCAGCCCACGATTTTAATCGGCCACTCGATGGGCGGGCTGATTATTCGTCGCTATTTAGAGCAGAGTGCGCAATTAGACGATAACCCTGCTGATGCGGTGCATGCGGTGATTACCCTCGGCACCCCCCATCAAGGAGCAACACTCGCCAAGGTGTTTGATGATTTAGGGTGGGGCGGCTGGCTGTTCCAACGGAGCCAATCTATTTTGTTGCCCGATCAGGTGATTCCCTGGCAGGGATTACCGCCTTTGCACAGTATTGCTGGAAATTGCCCGTGGGGCCCAGCATCGCTGCTGATAAAGAACCAAGTTTGCGACGGTACTGTGCTGGTCGAAGAAACCAAAATCGAAGGCATGAGCAGCCATGATATCTTTCCGCTCACCCACATTGCATTGCTGTTTTCTCGTCGGGTGAGCGATAAAGTGATCGCCATTATCGACAGCTACCAGCCTGCTTCCGACCAAGCCGTACAAGTTGAACCCTAACGCTAATGTGACGGAACCTCATCGGCGAGCCAGCGAGCAATAAATGTCCCCTCAGGGTCGTATTGTGCAGTTTGCTTGTCGAGATTAAACCGACGACTGCCGCGCGGGTCTGCACCGACACCGGCGAGGTATTGCCAATTACCATAGTTAGCGGCGACATCGAAATCAATCAGTTGCTGCTCAAAGTAAGCTGCGCCGTAACGCCAGTCCACACCGAGCTCATGCACCAAGCAGCTCGCGACTAATTGACGACTCCGATTCGACATCCATCCCGTGTGTTTTAGCTGGCGCATGGCGGCGTTGACGATCGGGAAATCGGTGTTGCCTTCACGCCATGCCATAAAGGCTTCGGCGTAAAACGTGGTGAGCGGACGTTTATCGGTAATGCCTTTAAAACGGAAAAAGCGCGCTCCGTAGTGGTACAACATCCACTGGAAATACTCCCGCCACAGGAGCTCAAAATAGAGCCAATAGGTAGACTCATTTTTTTCCACATTACGCTCATAACGGTCCAGCTCTGCAGCGACCCAACGCACAGACAAACAACCATTGGCTAGCCATGCGGATAAACGGGATGAAAAATCCCAACCATCCAAACCATTTCGCGTCTCTTTGTAGCGCTGAATACGATGGGTATCCCATAAGTAATGATTCAGTTGCGCGCGGCCAGCAATCTCTCCACCTTGATATGGTGCAATACGGCGATCCGATAAAGGTGCGGGCTCGGTAACTATGCCATCGATAGGACGCGGTAGGGACTCTGGCACGGCAAGCGGTAGATGTGGCGGAATGTCGCGCTTTTCGACCGCTTTTCTAAATTGCGTAAAGGTGGCTGGAATATCCGGTAAATCAAAGGGTAACTGATGCTGACTAAACAGTGTATGTGCATCAGACACCACCACACGTTGTGGAAACCGGCTAACAAGGGTATCTATTTGCTGGCGCTCAAAGGGGCCTGGGTGATCGGTGACACCAATAACATCAATCTGATGTTGAGTACACATGTCGGCGAGCACTTCCAAAGGTGCGCCTGTTCTAATAATGAGTTTTTGCCCCATGACGTCGAGCGCACGATGAAGCTCGATAAGGCTTTGCCACAAAAACGCTTCGCGCTGAGGGCCGAGATGTTTACTTTGGAAGTGATCGGCGCGAGACCAGCGCGGATCAATGACGAACACACAGGTGAGTTCGTCACAGCTCGAAGCAAGATTGGCGAGAGCAGGGTTGTCATGAATTCGAAGGTCGTGGCGAAACCACATCAGTCCGCGTTGCATGTTGATCTCCTTTTTCTYGCCAATACGCCGAGAATCGACATCCAGATTGATCAGTAAGTATGGATGCCGATGTTTTAAACAGCGAATTGGGTCTAGGATTAGATCTGTCGTTGACGTTGCGCCCAATAGCCAACAAACACAAAGACGCCTACCACAGCGCACATCAGCCATTGATCAGGCCATGCGCGCATTTTCGCGGCGAGCCAAGGGGAGACTGCCACAATAAATGCACCATAGCCAAATGCATTGATGCCAATAAACACCAAGGTGCGGACAAAAAAGTTGTGGCCGGTCAGTAAACGACGCAGGGTACGATTAATGTCGTTACCAAACACCACCAATAAAGATGCGGTGACCGCAATGGCGATCTCGTTTAACCAAGGGGTTAGCCAAGCTCCGCCTTGGGCAAGCCAAGAGATAATAATATTCATAATTCGTCACACTCTGTAGAATGCTGCTAGGTTACTGATTTCTACTAGCGACTTCCAGCCTCAGCGTAAGTCGCGCGGTAAGGAGAAAACATGAGAATTGCCTCGATAGGATTGGGTGACATCGCCCAAAAAGCATACCTGCCACTGCTTGCAAGTTGGCCCGAACTTGACTGGGTCATGTGCAGCCGCCAAGCCGATACACTAGCGGAATTGGCGCAGCAGTATCGGGTGGCGCACACAGCAGCCAATGTTGAAGAAGTATTGGCTCTGAACGTGGATGGGGTGATGATTCATGCTGCCACTCATGCTCATCCGGCGTTGGTGCGTCCGTTCTTAGCCGCAGGTATTCCCGTGTTTGTCGACAAACCGGTGGCCCAATCGGGGGCGGATGTTGAAGCTCTCTTTAACCTTGCTGAAAAGCATAATACGCCTTTGTTTGCAGGATTTAATCGCCGTTATTTACCGTTGTTAAACGCCCATTTAAACGGACAGCGCCCAGAAGATGAACTCGGCTCGCCCCTGTTATCGTTGCGGTGGGAAAAGCATCGTCATGCGCTGCCAGATGCGCCCCGTCGATTCATTTTCGATGACTTTATTCACCCGCTTGACAGTATTAACCTGCACGGTGACATGAACATTGATGATTTGGATGTGTTTGCCCAGTTTGATGAAGGACTGCTCGCGCGTTTAGATATTCGTTGGCATCGCGACAATAGCTTATTTGAAGCCAGCATGAATCGCCAATATGGCGCCACCAAGGAAACCATAGCCGCAGCCTACCGTAACGAGTGTTACTTCTTTGATGGATTTACACGCGGTGAGCGCATGCAAGACAATCAAGTCGCGCAATTGTCTCTCCCTGATTGGACGGGCATGCAGGCCAGCAAAGGGTTTGAAGCCATGCTGACCCACTGGTTTGAGGTCGTCAACACGGGCCGGATAGATGCCGCTATCACCGCACGCAGTGTGGCCTCTCATTGGGTGGCCGAAGACTTAGTCGCCTATTGTGAAGCGCTGCGAGACAATGGTTAATTTCGCTTACACGATTACGCTGTTTTTACGCGTTCTGCCGTGAGGTAAGGCATCAACAAGGCTCGCACATTTAAGGTCACATCCAATTTGGCGGCCAGCAAATACAGCCCCGCAATTTTACGATGCAAAAATAGCGCATCCGCCGGCGGCGTATGCCAATAGCCTTGCTCCATACTCAGCGCCATCCCACGGTTGCGTAAACGGGTGGCTAAATCGGCTTGACCAAAATGCGATAGCCCTCAGTAAATCGTGAGGTGTACTGACGGGTGGCACCAAAATCGAGCAAGACGATACGGCCACTTTCTGGTTGGTATAAATAATTGGCGAAGTTAGGATCTGTTTGGACTTCCCCAAACACAAACACTTCTTCAAAGAGCAGGGTAAAGAGTTGACTCACCGCGCGATGACGCACGGCAGGCTCGGCTTTTGTTAGGGTTTCAATTGGTTCACCCGCCATAAAATCCATGGTCAACACGCGATCTGTGGTTAAGGTTGAATGGATATTGGGCACCACTAAATCCGTATGGGCATTCAGCCGCTCGTTAAAGCGCATCATTGCATTCGCTTCTTTACGATAATCGGCTTCATCATGCAGCTGTTGCTTCGCTTCATCGAGTAAGGCTTGGTAATTCGCTTCTTTGGGGATCAGGCCACTCAAGCGCAATAAGGTAATCACATTATCGACATCGCTATCGATGCTGTCTTTAATCCGCGGGTACTGAACCTTCACCGCCACTTTGTCACCAGCATCAGTATAGGCTTCGTGCACTTGACCTATCGACGCTGACGCGATGGGCGAAAAACGAAAGTGGGTAAAAGCTTGCTTCCATTCGGGCCCCCACTGCTCGGTGAGTACTTGGTTAAGTTGGGTTGATGGCATAGGCGTGGCATGATTGCGTAATCGAGCCAATAAATCACTGAGCTCGGGTGGGATCAAATCTCCCGCATCCATTGACAGTAACTGACCGACCTTCATTGCCGCGCCGCGCAAATCCGCCAGTTTATCCGCTACATGAGCAATATTCGCCGGCGACATCACCAAATCTTTACGGCTCGGCCGATTGCCTTGTGCAAACTGCTTCGCACCTTCCCACGCCACATTCGACGCCACACGCCCCGCTAGGGAAGCCAACGCTCCTAACCGAGAATACCGCCCATGAGGAACCTTGCTACTTTTCATCACCGTCTCCTTGTTAACCTCTAAAGATACGACAAAAGCAGGGGAATGGTTTGGTGGAGACGAGTTGAATACACGCCAGGATATGACACGGTTCCTACCAGTTACATGACACTTCAACCAGTATCACAGCTTCGCTAATTGAGTGTCGCTTAGTTCATAGAAAACAGCTGGTTATGTTTTATCCTGTCTAGCTAAGTAGTAGCATTTGCTTACAAAATTAGTCTGTAGGGTAAATGCTAATGAAGCTGATGTTTAAAACAAAAATACTGCTGCTTGCCATTGTGCCGCTAATTGCCTCGATATTGATTTTGAGTGCGATCACGGCACATAACGAGCGGACATTAATAGAAGAGAACATTGCCACGTTTCGGGAAAAATTAGTCAACGAGCGAAAAAAACAACTCGAAGAAGTGACTCAGGTGGCCGAGAACATTGTAGAACGCATCAATCCCGGTACCAGTGAGGCACGTCTGGCGGCGCTGAAAACGGCGCTTACTGATGTGAAATTTGGCGAAGCGGGTTACTTTTTTATCTACAACAAACAGGGGATTAATGTGTTTCACCCTGTTAAACCAGCCCTTGAAGGGAAAAACCTGATTGATTTTACCGATCCGAAAGGCAACAAGGTTATTCAAGGCCTGCTTGAGGCCGCACAGCGAGGCGATGGCTTTTTCAATTTTATGTTTGATAAGCCCGGCGCTGACCAGCTGATTGAGAAAATTGGCTATGCGGTGATGATCAATAATGGTCGATGGTTGCTTGGTACCGGTGCCTATATCGATGATATCGAGCGAGAGGTAGCCGCTTATCGCAGTGAAGCAGAGCAAGCATTGGATGCTAAGATCTGGCGTTTAACCTTGCTTGGTTTGGGCACGGTGATTATCACAGTGTTGCTAGTGAGCTGGTTTGCGCAGCGCATTGGTGAACCAGTGAAAAACATGCTCGATAAGCTTAATGATATTGCCAGTGGCGAGGGCGATCTCACTCAGCGCTTGCATGTGCACGGCCATGATGAAATTGCCCAACTTGGTCATGCGTTTAATCGCTTTGTGGACAAACTGCAGCAAACTATTCAACGGGTCGCTCAGGTCACTGCACAAGTGAATAGCACTGCCAGTGATATGGCGCGGCAGACCGCGACGGTAGCCCAGCACTTACAAACTCATGATAACGAAACCGAGCAAGTGGTAACCGCGGTGACAGAGATGAGCTCTGCTGCGCAAGAAGTAGCACAAAACACCACGCAGGTTGCTGATGCGGCTACGTCTGCCACCCAAGATGCGCAAAACGCGCAAACCCAAGTGCATGAATCTATCGCGTCGGTTGAGCGGTTGGTGGCGAAAATGAGCGAGTCGAGTCAGCAGGTGGATCAGCTTAAAGCCCAGTCAGATAAAATCACCTCGGTACTGTCTGTGATTGGTGAAATTGCCGAGCAAACCAATCTGCTGGCGCTAAATGCAGCGATTGAAGCCGCCCGTGCGGGCGAGCAGGGTAGAGGCTTTGCGGTGGTGGCCGATGAAGTGCGCACCTTGGCCAGTCGTACCCAAACCAGCACTCATGAGATCCGTGACATGCTTGATGGTCTCCATGTGCATGTAGATAGTGCCGTCAAAACTATTGCCGACAGTGATCAAGAGTGCCAAAGCATGGCAACGATTTCAGCGCAAATTGGCGAACGAATCACCTCGGTGAGTGCGGCTTTCTCGCAAGTAAACGATATGACCTCGCAAATTGCTAGCGCGGCGTCAGAGCAAACCACGGTCACAGAAGATATTCATCGTAATCTGGTATCGATTCGCGACATTGTCGCTAGCTTGTTGACCTCCAGTGAGGCATCGTCACACGCTGCGGAAGAGCTGAGCTCGCTTGGCCAAGATCTCGATACCTTGGTCGGGCAATTTAAAGTCGCCTAAATCTCTCTTGATTCGCACCCACGCGAAAGCGTACGCGCAAGGCGTACGCGCAAGGCGTGATAAAAACGTTAAAGGACGCTTACGGCAAGCGTCCTTTCGCTTTACAATAGGAATTTTAGCGGTATTATGCTCACGCAAACGTTTGCTTTGAACATATTGTGCGCTATTGAGAGGGTTTCATGCTGCCTGATGTCGAGATCTGTCGTAACACCACACTCGCCCCCATATCTACCATTGCCAAGCAAGTTGGCCTCCTTGACTCAGAGTTTAAAACGCAAGGTAGCTATAAAGCCAAAATCTCTCTCGATTGCTTAAAGCGTCTTGCGCCCAACCCAACCGGAAAGTTAGTCCTGGTCACCGCTATAACTCCCACGCCCTTGGGTGAAGGCAAAACCGTCACCACCATTGGTTTGGCGCAAGGCTTGGCGAAGCTGAATCATTCTGTGACAGCATGTATTCGTCAGCCTTCGATGGGGCCCGTATTTGGTGTGAAAGGTGGCGCAGCTGGCGGTGGTTATTCGCAAGTGGCTCCGATGGAGGAGCTCAACCTCCACCTGACGGGAGATATTCATGCGGTGACCGCGGCGCACAACTTGGCTGCTGCGGCTATTGATGCGCGAATTTATCACGAGCAACGTCGAGGCTATGACGATTTTGAGGCGCGCAGTGGCTTAAAAGCGTTAAAAATCGACCCAAATCGCGTGGTATGGAAGCGGGTGATGGATCACAACGATCGCGCCTTGCGTATGGTAACTGTGGGTAAAAACGCGCCGGGCAAAACCATCAACGGCTACGAGCGTGAAGGCGGGTTTGATATCTCGGCCGCCTCTGAGCTAATGGCGATTTTGGCGTTGGCGAGCGATCTTCGCGATCTGCGTCAGCGCATCGGCCGCATAGTGTTGGCTTATAGCCATACCGGTGAGCCGATCACCACCGAAGATTTGCAAGTAGCTGGCGCGATGGCGGTCAGTATGAAAGAAGCGATTGAACCCACCTTGATGCAAACCCTAGAAGGCGTGCCGACACTGATTCACGCTGGTCCATTTGCCAATATTGCCCATGGCAATTCGTCAATTATCGCCGATAACATTGCCCTTAAGCTGGGTGATTATACCGTCACCGAAGGCGGCTTTGGCTCGGACATGGGGTTTGAAAAAGCCTGCAACATTAAAGCGCAAGCATCCGGTAAAGCGCCAGACTGTGCAGTGATTGTGGCGACATTGCGCGGCTTAAAAGCCAACTCGAGTCACTACAATTTACAGCCTGGTCAGCCTATGCCTGACGCGCTCTTTGCGGATGATAATGAGGCATTAGTAGCAGGGTTCGAAAACCTCAAATGGCATATCAATAATGTGACTCAATATGGTGTGCCGGCGGTGGTGGCGATTAATCGCTTTCCACAAGACAGTGATGCGGAGCTTGCGACACTCAAGGCGATGATTGAAGCGCTGCCCAACAAGGTGCGGGTAGCGATCAGTGAAGGCTTTGCCCAAGGTGGCGAGGGTACGCGTGAACTAGCGGAACAAGTGGTCGCGCAATGTGAAACCAATGCATCATTCTCGCCCTTGTATCACGCCCAGCAAAGCTTGGAAGAAAAACTAATGGCGGTTGCGGAAGTTGGTTATGGTGCGGGAGGCGTGACGTTAAGTGACACCGCGAAACAGCAACTGCAACAATTTAAAGCGCAAGGATATGACGGCTTGGCAGTCTGTTTGGCGAAAACGCCACTGTCTATTTCAACCGATGGTGCGATAAAAGGCGCTCCCAAAGGCTTTGATGTACCGATCCGCGAGTTGAAATTATGCGCGGGTGCCGGATTTGTCTATGCCTTATGTGGCAACGTGATGACCATGCCCGGTCTACCGGAAAAACCAGCGTTTATGAACCTTGACCTTGATGATAAGGGTAATATTGTTGGGTTAAGTTAATGAGACTAACCCTCGCGAGAGCCGCTGTTATCAGCGGCTTTTTTGTTTGTGTTAGATGCGGCCACGCTATCATTATCTTCACGGTTGCGTGATGTGGTATCCTCTCTGACTTCAATTCTCCCACCGACTGTGAGCCTGACTTGAAAAAAATCGCGGTTTTTGTCGACGTTCAAAATATCTACTACACCACACGCCAAGCCTACGGGCGTCAGTTTAACTATCGCCAGTTGTGGCAAACCCTCAACAACATGGGTGAGGTGGCAACCGCGTATGCCTACGCCATTCGCCGCGATGACGATCAGCAAATCAAATTTCAAGATGCCCTTCGCCACATTGGTTTTACCGTCAAGCTCAAACCTTATATTCAACGCGCCGATGGCAGTACCAAAGGCGATTGGGATGTAGGGATTGCCATTGATGTGATGGAAACCGCGCCCGAGGTTGATACCGTGGTGCTGTTATCCGGCGATGGAGATTTTGACTTACTGATGAACAAAATCCGCGCGCGCTATCACACTGAAGCGGTGGTGCTTGGTGTGCCTTCCCTAACGGCTAATTCCTTGGTGAACAGTGTCGATCGCTTTATTGCGATTGAAGACGATATGTTGTTGTAGGCACGGCATTTATTTTGCAGTTCTGGGACAGTTTCTGATTTTATGTTGATGTTGAAGTGAGTAAACGATGTACAAATTAATCGCCCTAGATATGGACGGCACCTTGTTAAA
Organism: Salinivibrio sp. IB574; assembly: GCF_001996205.1. NCBI lineage: Bacteria > Pseudomonadati > Pseudomonadota > Gammaproteobacteria > Vibrionales > Vibrionaceae > Salinivibrio > Salinivibrio sp. IB574. The sequence continues at coordinate 103,381 of NZ_MUFN01000012.1, forward strand.
CAGCGAGAAAGCAATATCTGCTGAGAATAAGCAAGCCATTGCCCGCGCGCGTGAGAAAGGCGCGACTGTGGTATTGGCGTCCGGTCGGCCGCTTGAGGGCATGCAGCCTAAGCTAGACGAACTGGGAATCGGGTCGGATAAAGACTTTGTGCTGTATTACAACGGCTCGATGGTGAAAAACGTAGGGACCGATGAGGTGATCTTGCAAAAAGGGCTAGACGGCAAAGCCGCGAAAGCGCTGGCTCGGCACGCTGAGGCTCTGGGTGCCTCCGTGCACGCGTTTAGTACTGAGCACGGTTTGATTACACCAGCACAGAACCCGTATACCGAGATTGAGGGCAAGATCAACGGCCTAGATATTACCGTGATGGATTTCGAGACCCTAAGCGATGATCATCCGATTATCAAAGTGTTGATGGTGGCAGAGCCAAGCAAGCTAAACGAAGTGATCAGTGCGTTACCATCCGCGCTACGCGAGGAATTTACGGTAGTGCAAAGTGCGCCTTTCTTCCTCGAGTTTTTAAACCCAGCGAGCAATAAAGGGGCGGGGGTGGCCGCCATTGCAGCGCATCTAGGTATTCAACCCGGTGAGGTGATTTGCATGGGCGATGCTGAAAACGATCACGCGATGTTGGAATACGCGGGCCTTGGCATTGCGATGGTGAATGCGATGGAAGCAACCAAGCAAATCGCGGATTACATTACCGAGAGCAATGATGAGCACGGTGTGGCCAAAGCGATTGAAAAGTTTGTGTTAGCCGCGGATAGCGCCGTAGCGTAAAACGAAAAAGCATGAATCAATGGGGCGGGTATTTGAGCCTGCCTCGCTTTATTTCATGATACTGATGGCATCGTTTACTGACGTGGCGTGAGCCTATCTTGCTTTAAAGAACAGGTAGCGGTATTCGCGGAAAACAAAAAAGCCTGCTAAACAGCAGGCTCTCTGGAAATGGTGCGTCCGGGCAGACTCGAACTGCCGACCCCCGCCATGTCAAGGCGGTACTCTAACCAACTGAGCTACGGACGCGAATTTCAAAATGTGGTGCGTCTGAGTGGACTCGAACCACCGACTTCCACCATGTCAAGGTGACACTCTAACCAACTGAGTTACAGACGCATAATTTTTCGTTTCAAGCAAAGTGGTGCGTCCGAGTGGACTCGAACCACCGACCCCCGCCATGTCAAGGCGATACTCTAACCAGCTGAGCTACGGACGCACAGTGCTTGAAAGCGGGATGAATAGTAGCGAGTTCATCTGTGTCACGCAAGCGCTTGAGCGCACTTTTTTGCACATTGACGTCTGTTTGGCGATTTGGTGGTCAAATTGATGGTTTTTCACCATTTTTCTTTATGATCGCGACGTGACAGGCGGACACTTACCCGCCTAAGGTCACGTTACAGCGTTGGAACAGCTGTTGCCATACATCGGCATGATGACGAATGGCCTGTTTATACGCCGTGTATGCCTCGCCTTGCCAATAGGCGGATTTATACGCAGAAAAAGGCGGAGGCGTTTCTAGGGAGGCAAGTTGGTTTAATGTTGGCGATACATCACGATACAAGCCGTCTACGCGCGCCAAATAAGGTTGTACTTCACCCACATAATATTTGTAAAACACGGTTTTTAATCGCTCGAGGCGGGTAGTATCAAAATTTTCACCACACAGTACTTTGGATTGATTGTCAGCAATCAACTGGCTGGTTTGATTAAGCCAATCCGTATGCGCTGTCAGACTGACGAATAATGCGCCTAAAATCGGTTGTTTTTCAATACTTTCTTGCCACTCAAGAATGCTTTCATGAGTCGACGATGGCTGTTGAACCAAGCGGCCGAATTGTGTCATCGCGCTGACCGCATTGCTATGCGCGGGAAGTTCAATCGGCAACGTGTGAATCGGCAATGACCACTGTGCTTGCCAGGCGCTGCTATCAATCACCGTATTCCAGATAACGGCGGGAAGTTGCTGGGTTTTGCTTACGATGGCGTCATTGAGCGCGGTTCGGATGCTGTCATCTTTCACCTTTGGCAGGCATTGCTTAGCGACACGGATAAAACTGAGTTCGTAATCAAGCTGACGAAAGCGATCGGCGACTTTTCCCAGTGAGGAATTACGCTCGGCAATTAAATTAAACAGCCCGCATTGGCGCAGTTCATAAGCATCGAGTAACCCTAAACGGAGATCGGCGATGGGTTGTACCAGTTCCCGTTTACGAGGCAAAGAGGGTAGCGCCGGTAGGTTAAGGGCAGAGGGATCTGCATCCAACACATTTCCGAGGCGTTGTTGGTAGTCGGCCATCATGGCTTTAGCCGGATCGGCTGGTTCACAAGCAGTCAGCAAGCTTATCGATAGAACAATCAGAAGGGGAGCGAGTAAGCGCATAACACGGTGATTCCTTTAGCGTCGATGCCAGTCGATACGAAGGCGACCCGCAACTCGATCGCCTCGTCTCATAGTTTACTCATCTTGCTGAGTTTGTGTCAGCGAAAGAATAGTTGAAAGTTCATTATCGATAACTGTCATTTCGGATTGTACTCCTTCAATGTTGGCAATGCTATTCGCGACATTTTGTGCTGCATGATCAGACAATCTGAGTAGCCGTGTTACTTCATCATTTAACCCATCTGCGGAGACTTGTACTTTTTCCATCACGTTCAGGGTTAACGTTATTACCTCACTAATTTCATAAATAGCGTTATTAACGTTTTTTACGGTCTCACCAGTACTACTTAAGCTGTTTTGTGTATTTTGAGAGAGGGTACGAACTTCGTCGGCAACCACCGCAAAGCCACGACCTTGCTCGCCAGCCCGAGCAGCTTCAATAGCAGCATTTAGGGCTAGTAAGTTCGTTTGCTCTGCAATACCGTTGATGACATTCAGTATCTCTTCAATACGACTAGCATTACGGCTTAAGTCTTTCGTATACGTCTGTAGAGCTTGACTTTGGCCTTGTTGCTGAACGACTTCAGCAGCTAGAGTAGTAAACTGCTGCTGCACAGCCTGTAAAATATCCGCACTTTCAGTGGCGTAAGCCGCGACTCCCTCATAGCTATCGAGTAATGTTTGGATAAGTGATTTATATCTTGAAAGGCTTTCAATGCTATGTGATTGCAAGTCAGAGAGCTTTTGTAGGCTGGTTATCTGTTTTTCTGCGCCGTAACCACGGTAGTCTGCGTAATAGATAGGGAAATTATCAGCAAATGAATCCTCAAACGATTCGTCTGGTGCCACTTGATAAAGCATTAACGCGGTTAGGGTTTGATTTTGGTGCACACCCAGYAGTTCACCAAATGTCGAGAAACCTGCCACACTCGGGATCTGATCAAAGCAGTTTATACGCTTTAAACCGGTAGAGTTATTCAAGCGACGTAATATGCAGTCGTTAGCGAGCATAGCAAATGGGCGGCGGGGTTTTGTTTGTAAATGATGCTGGTAATCACGTGCGGTGATACTGGCAATATCATCAGCCTTCATCAAGATCAATTTGTCCCCAAATGCGAGATCACAAAAGAAGTGAAGCGTTCCCTCATTTTTATCAATGGCTGATATAGAGCGGATATAAATCTTTTCTCCAATCTTCACACCAAAAGTGTACCCATTCAGTCTTGACTCTAATTGCTCAGGTGTGCAACGAAAATGAGCACATAGTGCATCAACTGGGGATATTAGGGTTGTACTACCTGGTGTAAACACCGCAGTGACTGAGCGAGTCGCAGGATTGGCTTTGGCAATATCGATAGAAAAACTAGTAGGCTGGAAATTATGACTATTCATAATGCCGTAGCGCACACCGTTAGCGAACTTCATAAAGACGACGCTTGCTTGGTTGTTGAGTAACTTGCCGTTAAGGGCTAGTTTTGCGGCTCTAAAATCGAGCTTTCCACCTGCAGAGCCGCCTAAGAAATAGCATGGGAACCGTCGAGTGGCATAGAGTGCCTGCATAAAAAAGTTCTCGGAGCTACTCAGGCCATCGAAAAATGTCAGAGCAACGGTATCACTGGCATCGATCGCAAAGGGGACGGACAGTTGTTTGAGTGCCTGTTCAATCTTATTGACTCGAGCTGACATAGAGGTTGTCGGCTGGCCTTGTTTTATGTCTTCACAATAAAGCGGTACTGCAGACGTAAAAATATCAGCTATCACATCATCGCCAAAACTTTGTAATACAATATTATCCCATTTGCTATCGGCGCTATGGTAGAGACTGTCATGGCTGCCCCCAAGTTCGCCTGCAGTCATGACTGTGATCAAATGCTGGCAAAAGGGCATAGTTTGGCGCAATTCTTCGGTCGTTGATTCAAACGGTAAGTGAGGCGAAATGAATGCTAATACTAAGGGCGTTTTGCCTGTAGGGTTTTGTAAAACGGAAAGACGCTCAGGTGTGATATCTCTACTTGTTATTGAACAAGAAACAGCATGAACGGCATGACGGCTGGAGGTTCTGGGTGCAGAAGTGGACTTAAAAAAACGGAACATAAAACAGCTCTCACAAGATATTACAGCAATAGACAAGAGACATTGTTGTCTTGAATTTTATTCAAACTATATCGTGAGTTCCTATCCTGAAATAGACGGGAGTGTTGATCTATCTCTCTGATTTTAAATTGATTATTTTATTTCACTCAAGGGCGTGAGCTTAGTCACCTTGTTGAGGGAAAATCAGCAAGATGACTACAGTATGTAAGGCGTCATATCTAAACTCGACCGACTATCGAACAGCGGGGTCGACACTGTCGATACGGATCACCACCGCGTCGGGTCGCCAATATTCAAATTCGCAATCCATCAAGTCACCATCTTGCTTGTAGTTGATTCGGCATATTTTGAGGATGGGTTGCCCATTGGCAAGGTTCAATGCTTTGGCAACGTGAGCGGGGGCTGAGGTGGGGATGACTTCAAACCGCGAGCGTTTCGTTTCGTAGTGATATTTGTCTCGGTAAATCCCTGTCAGTGACTGGGTTAAATCCTCAGTTAAGATACCTTCAAACAAAGCGGCTTTCAGCACATTCTCGACAAACAGTACCGCTCGACCATCGATATAACGTAACCGCTCAATGATATGAATGGGCAACATAGGGCCTGCGTCCAACGCACGAGCGTACTCGCCGGATGCGACTTCGTTGCGCACTCTGATTAATCGAGTATCCGCGGTGCGATCTTGTTCGCGGATCATTTGGTGGAAGTGGGTCCGAGATAAAGGGTTATAGCCAATTCGCTCGGGGGACACATACCAACCTCGACGTTCTTCGCGATAAATCAGCCCTTCAGTCTCCAGTGAAACCAAGGCGTCTTTGACCGTAATACGCGTGGTACCGTAGAGCTCACTGAGTTCGCGTTCTGAAGGGAGTTTCTGTCCTTGATGTATCACACCTGCTTGGATTTGCTCTCGCAGATTCTGCTTGATGTATGTCAGTTGCGTACCGTATTGGCGAGTTGTCGTCACGCTCATTAGTGATCTAGTCCAGTAAAGAGTATCCCCGCAAGATAAGTCACAAAGTTAACATAAATATGACAGCTATCAGTCGCTTGGACACAGGATGCCTGCAATAAAAGTGACATGAAATGTAAGCGGAAATGTCAATCTATTGATGCCTAATCGTCATATTTGCGCCCTAGCATGCAAAACGAACTTACTGACCTAGTCCAGAAGGATAGAGACAATGAAAACATTGCTAAGTCGTTCCGTTGCTTTACCGGCGAAGCGTATGGTGCCAGCAGCACTGATCGCCGCAACACTGGCGTTTCCCACGGTGGCGAAAGAGACCAACTTGGAATCTTTGACCAAGGCTGCCCAGCAAGAGGGGGCTGTTTATAGCGTAGGTATGCCCGACAGTTGGGCGAATTGGAAAGACACGTGGGCGGATTTAAAGGCAAATTATGGGTTAACCCACCAAGACACTGACATGAGCTCGGCACAAGAAATTGCCAAATTTGAAGCTGAGAAGAAAAATGCCACCGCGGATATTGGTGACGTCGGCTTTGCATTTGCGCGTGTTGCGGTGAAAAAGGGCGTCACCCAGCCCTATAAGCCGAGTACTTGGGATGATATTCCTGACTGGGCAAAAGACAAAGACGGCCACTGGGCGTTGGCTTATACCGGCACGATCGCCTTTATCGCCAACAATAACTTGGTGAAAGATGCGCCTACATCGTGGCAGGACCTACTTGAAGGGGACTACAAGGTTACGGTCGGGGATGTGGGCGTTGCGTCTCAGGCAAACAATGCTGTCTTAGCGGCTTCATTTGCCAATGGCGGTGATGAATCTAATCTAAAACCAGCGATCGATTTCTTTGCAAAACTGGCCAAGCAGGGACGCTTATCGTTCACCAACCCAAGCATTGCGAACCTTGAAAAAGGTGAAATTGAAGTGGCTATTATGTGGGATTTCAATGCGCTGAATTACCGCGACAAAATTGATCGTGAGCGTTTCACAGTAAATATTCCTCAAGATGGCTCCGTGATTTCTGGTTACACCACCATTATCAACAAATACGCGAAAAACCCCAACGCGGCGAAGTTGGCGCGTGAGTATATTTTTAGTGACCAAGGGCAAATTAATCTTGCCGAGGGATATGCTCGTCCGATTCGTACCAATGTCACCTTACCTCAGTCGATCCAAGACAAACTGATCGCCAATGACCAATACAGCAATGTGCGCCCAGTGACGAACTTCTCGGCATGGGAAAAGTCAGCGCGCCGTCTACCTCGTCAATGGCAAGAAAGTGTGCTTATCCACCAGCAATAGAAGTCGGTTAGTATGAATAATAAGGTGATCCTTGTTGTTCTTGACGGACTGAATTATCAGGTAGCCCGTGATTGCATGGGCTATCTGAACGGTCTTGTAGAACAACCTCATTCCCAATCAGCGCTGCGCACCACGCTTTATCAGCTGCAAAGTGAATTGCCATCCATGTCTCGCCCTTTGTATGAGTGCATCTTAACCGGGATCCGCCCGATAGAAAGCGGCATCGTCAACAATACGATTGTGCGTTTATCCAAGCATGATTCAGTTTTTAGCTTGGCGAGCGCACAAGGCAAGGTAACCGCGGCTGCGGCCTATCATTGGATCAGCGAGCTATATAATCGTGCGCCTTTTGAGCCGGTTAGAGATCGCTTTACGCATGACACATCACTCAATATTCAGCATGGCTGTTTCTACCATTGGGATCATTACCCAGATGAAGCCTTGTTGTTGGACGCAGAGTATTTACGTCGTACTTTCGGGCCCGATTTTTTGCTCATCCACCCCATGAATATGGATGATCTCGGGCACAAACACGGCTTGGATTCTCAGCAATATCGCAATGGTGCGCGGCATATTGATAGTTTGCTCGCGAATTACATCGAAGCTTGGGTAGCCGACGGTTATCAAGTGCTGATCACCAGCGATCATGGGATGAATAATGACAGGTCGCACGGTGGTACGTTGGCAGAAGAGCGCGATGTACCTTTGTTTGTTATCGGTGAGCGTTTTAGCCATCAAGCCTGCCAGGTTAAACAAACCGAACTGTGCGGCACTGTGTGTCAGCTATTGCAGCTCGACCACCCCAAACCTTTTACTCAGGAATTGTTAGCATGATGGACAGTTCTCTTACTCCCACGCACACCCATACACCGACCAAAACTAAGCTCGCTTGGGTGACTCGACTTAAACGTTGGAAACCCGCGCTGTGGTTAGTTCCTTTTGGCTGCTTTTTCTATCTGTTTCAGATTGCGCCCATGGTCTGGGTGTTCGTTAATAGCTTTATTTACGACGACACATTAAGCGTCGATAACTATGTCGAAATCATCGACTCTGCCTTTATGCTTCAGGCGTTTAGTAATAGCTTGTGGCTGGCGTTTTGGTCGAGTGTGGTGGGGTTGGCCATCGCAACCTTGTTGGTGTCTTCGCTACGTCGTGTCGATTCTAAACTTCGTGATGGCGTGATTGCCTTTACCAATATGAGCAGCAACTTTGCCGGCGTGCCATTGGCGTTTGCCTTTATCATTATTTTGGGCACTAATGGCGCCATTACCTTGCTCCTCAAGCAATACGGTGTACTGGGCGAGTTTGACCTTTACGGCAAGTGGGGATTGTTGGCGATCTATATTTATTTTCAAATTCCACTTGCGGTGTTGCTTCTCTATCCCGCGTTTGATGCGTTGAGTGATGACTGGCAAGCCGCCGCTGCCCTGTTGGGGGCTCGCACATCACAATACTGGGCGCGAGTGGCCTTGCCTGTTCTCTCTCCCGCGTTATTTGGCACCTTTATTATCCTCATTGCCAATGCTATCGGCGCTTATGCCAGTGTTTATGCGCTAACGTCGGGTAATTACAACCTTGTCACCGTGCGCATTGCCAGTTTGGTATCGGGCGATTTATTCCTTGAGCCGAATCTGGCTGCGGCAATTTCTGTCATTTTGATGGTGTTACTGGCGTTTATTACCGTCGTCAACCAATGGCTTATTGCAAAAAGCTACGCGGGCAAAAAGGGGAGAAAATAGCGATGGATACGATGAATACCCGATACCACAAAACCGTGGTTTACGGCATTGTTGGCGTGATGCTAGTCCCGATCTTAGCGACCTTAATCTATTCATTCTCATCGCGTTGGGGCGCCACAGTGTTACCCGATGGATTTACGTTGGATTGGTATCTAAAGCTGGTTACCGATCCGCGTTTTTTAGAAGCATTTGGTCGCTCGCTGTTTATTTGTATCGCCGCGTTGACGCTCAGTGTGGTGTTGATCTTACCGGCAATTTTTGTCGTGTTTTACTACTTTCCATCCCTCGATAAGCTAATGAATATGCTGATCTTGCTTCCCTTTGCCGTGCCACCTGTGGTGTCTTCGGTGGGGTTACTTCAGCTTTATGCCGACAGCGAGATTGCACTGATTGGTACCCCTTGGATTTTGATTGGCACCTACTTCACTATTGCGTTGCCCTTTATGTACCGTGCGATTGCCAATAGCTTCGAGGCAATTCACCTGCATGATCTGATGGATGCCGCTCATTTACTCGGCGCGAGTACCCGCCAAGCCTTTTTACTGATCGTACTACCGAATGTGAAAAAAGGCCTCATGGCGTCGCTGTTCTTGTCGTTTTCGTTTTTACTCGGCGAGTTTGTTTTTGCCAATATCTTGGTGGGAACCCGTTACGAGACACTGCAAATCTATCTCTACAATATGCGTCAAACCAGTGGTCACTTTACTTCCGCCTTGGTCATGACCTATTTCCTGTTTATTTTCTTACTGACTTGGCTCGCAAGTCGTTTTAGCCGAGGGGTGAAATAATGAGTTACGTTCGTGCCAATAACCTGACGAAACGCTTTGGTGATAACACTGTCTTTGAAGACATTGAGTTCACGATTGAGCAAGGCGAATTTATTACTTTGTTGGGGCCGAGTGGTTGCGGTAAATCAACCTTGCTACGCAGCCTGGCCGGCTTGAACCCCGTTGATGATGGTGAGATTTGGGTAAATGGTGAAAATATTACTCACCAAACGCCTCAGCAGCGAGGGATTGGCATGGTGTTTCAGTCATACGCCTTGTTCCCCAATATGACGGTTGAAGCCAATATTGCTTTTGGATTGAAAATGAAGCGGTGGGGGACGGCTGACATCCAACGTGAAGTGGCTAAGGTTATTGCGCTGGTTGATCTGACGGGGAAGGAAAAACACTATCCACACCAATTATCTGGCGGACAGCGTCAACGTGTTGCCCTTGCTCGCGCTTTGGTCGTGAAACCGCGAATTTTATTGCTAGATGAGCCACTCTCGGCACTGGATGCCAAAATTCGCAAACACCTTCGCCAGCAAATCCGTGACATTCAAAAAGAGATGGATTTGACCACGATCTTTGTTACCCATGACCAAGAAGAAGCGATGATCATGTCAGATCGTATTTTCTTGATGGACAAAGGTGAAATCGTACAAGCGGGCACGCCGGAAGCCATTTATACCCAGCCGGCCAATGAATTTGTTGCCGGTTTTATGGGCCATTACAACTTGGTAGAGGCCAAGAAAGCGAAACAGCTGTTTAATCTGGATACCGAGTGGAAAGTGGCGATTCGCCCTGAGTCCATTTATATCAAAGAGCCGGGACGCCAATATGGCTCACATATTTCTGCGCCACGTGTCGGTCGGATCCATAATCATCAACTGCTTGGTAATGTGATTCGCTACCAAGTGGCGGTCGATGACTGCCAGCTCACCGTGGATCTACTCAATCGCTCATCTGAGCGTTTGTTGGCGAACGGTAGTCAGCTCGAGCTACTTTTTAACCTTAATGAACTCCAACCCGTGAGGCCTTAGCTATGTCGTCACATTTGTACGTTTTTGATATGGACGATACCTTGATTAATGGTGACTGTGCCATGTTGTTTAACGCGTTTTTGGTAGAAAAAGGCGTGGTGACGCAATCCGATTTTTTAAAGGAAGATCAGCGTTTAATGCAGCTTTATACGCAAGGAAAGCTCGACATGGCGAGCTACCTTCAATTTGCGATGGCGCCCCTGACCGACTTATCCGTCGAACAGGTCCATGCGTTGGTAGAAGAGTGTTTGCACACCAAAATTTTACCTAAGCAGTTTGCCGAGTCGAAAACATTGCTGGCGCAGTTAGACCGTGATGGCATCGATAGGGTGATTATTTCAGCCAGCGTTACGTTTCTTGTCGAGGCGGTGGGGCGCCACCTTGGGATCCCTGACGCCTTGGGGATTGATTTAGTGACAGCGCACAATCGTTATACCGCTACCATTGCTGGCGTACCAAGCTATCGAGAAGGGAAGGTGGCACGTTTAGAGGCATGGCTAAATGCTCAGTCAACCGACTATTCAGCGATTCACTTTTTCACCGATTCGATCAACGACTTGCCTTTATGCTTGTACGCTGATTATGTTTACTTGGTCAACCCTTGTTCGCAGTTACGCGCCCAAGCCGACCAGCCCAATTGGACGATTTTAAGTTGGGAATAGATTAAAGGTGGGAGAGGAGGCTGCCCTGCTGAAAGAAAACCTTAGCAGGGCGATAGGATTAGCGTTCTGACATGGCAAGTTGAAACTCAGAGGACTGGTTGCGCATCCAAAACAATCGCAGACCGAGCAAGAGGGCGGCGGTGGAAATACCAATAATGATCCCAACCCAAAAACCGTGAGCGCCCATTGCCGGTACCAGCCAATCTGTCATGCCTAATACGTAGCCGAGTGGCAAACCAAACACCCAGTAAGACACCAATGTTCGTTGGAAGATGGCGCGCATATCTTTATAACCACGCAGTGCACCGGCGGCAACCACTTGAATAGAGTCGGTAATTTGATATACCGCTGCCAATAACATCAAGGATGAGGCCAGTGTCGCCACTTCCACATTGTCCGAGTAGAGTGCGATGATGGGGTCGCGGAGCCAAACGGTAAGGATAGCCGTAATACACGCGGTGCTTACGCCAAGCCAAATACCAATTTTGGCCGAATTGCCCGCACCTACCGTGGTGCGTTTGCCCAGCAAATGACCCACGCGAATACTGACTGCTGCACTGAGGCTCATCGGTAGCATAAAAATCATGGTCGAAAAGTTAATCGCAACTTGGTGAGCGGCCACGGTAATCGGTCCCAGCGGAGCAATCAAAATCGCAATGGCTGCAAACAAGGTCACTTCAAAAAAGAGTGACGCGGCAACAGGGAAACCGAGGCGAAACAGGCGGATTTGTTCTTTAAACGCAGGCGCATAAAGCGAAACAAACAGCTGTAAGGTGCTCAGTTTTTTACTGAATACTACATAAATCCACATCAATACGGCCATCAGCCAATACACAATGGCGGTTGCGACCCCACAGCCGACACCGCCAAGCTCAGGCGCACCGAGTTTGCCATACACAAACATCCAGTTTAACGGAATGTTGGCGGCAAGGCCGATAAAACCAATGACCATCGCGGGAATGGTCATCGACATGCCTTCGCAAAGGTTACGAATCGCTTGGAACACCAAAAAGGCCGGAACCGCCCAAATCACGGCGTGTAAGTAACCGATTGTTTTATCGGTTAATGCAGCTTCAACATCCATCAAGTTGATGATGACGCCAGCTTTATACAAAACCAATCCGATAGGAATACTCAGAAACAGCGCCATATAGAGGCCTTGCTGAAATTGATAGGGGATCTGGTCGTCCTTGCTTGCGCCATTAAGCTGAGCAATCATCGGGACCATAGCCATCAACAGGCCAATACCAAACAAAATAGCTGGCATCCACACACTGGATGCAACGGCGACGGCGGCCATGTCGGTCGCGCTATAGCCACCGGCCATGACGGTGTCGACAAAGCCCATCGACGTTTGCGCGATTTGCGCGATAAACACTGGAATACTGAGCCTAATTATGGCGCTCGCTTCATCACGATACTGCTGCACGACTGCCTCAACACGGTTGTCTAAAAGGGAAGGAGGGAACAGATAATACGAGGGAGATTATACGTGCTAGAGCGGTGAAAGAGAAAGCAAAACTCGGCACGGCGCCTGTATTTCTGACAGACGGGACAACGCTGAGTGTGTCGCGTTAGATAGGCCCGAGCGCGTCTTATCAGTTAAAAGATTTGCTCGTCGTCTGCATCGACAAATAAATTGACCGTTTTATGCAACTCATCAATCTGCATATTGTAGTGAATGGCATTGCAGCAATTTGGGCAATCTTCATAGAACTCTTGGTTTCCGCCGCTTAAGTCAAGCGTAATATCAAAACGGTGTCCACAATGGGGGCAGCTCACGATCCGGTCAGTGATGTCTTTCATTATTCCTCCTCATGATGGGACGTCACTTTCTCTCCAATAAGGCTTTCTTGATAAGTATAGAAGATATGATGAGGCGCGGCCCTCCTCGGGCAAAGTGTATCGAGGTGCTGAGGGAGGTGGCAAAGTGATGGAAATAGAAGAGGCGGCCAATGCCGCCTTATGGAAACGCCCATGAACAATATCGGTGTTACAGCATCTCCGAGGTAAAGTCGCCAAGACTCTCAAGTTTGTGATCCGCAATGACAAAGCGTGGATCATCCCATTCATGAGCGGCGGGTACCACAATGGTTTTCATCGAGGCCGCTTTTGCGGCGAGTAGACCAGTGAATGAGTCCTCGAAGGCAACACATTGCTCAGGCTCAACGTCTAGTGCTTGCGCAGCATTTAGGTAGACTTCTGGATGGGGCTTTCCGTGCTTTAAATCACCGGCGGATTCAATAATAGAAAACTGATTACTTAACCCTAATGCATCTAGCGTTGGGTGAATGAGCGACAGGGGAGACGAAGACGCAAGCCCGATTTTAAGGCCGGCTTGGCGGCAAATGGCCAATGCCTCTTTCACGCCCGGCATCATGGGTTTTTCTTGCTGAACCAATTCGACCACACGCGCGACGATACGCTCTCTAACCTCGGCATTTGAAGGGCCTTGCCAAGGTTGCGTACGTGCATAGTGTTTTACAATTTCATCGATGCGAACACCAGTGGTGTCACGGGTGTCTTGCAAACTAATGGAAACCCCTAGCTTTCCTAGCTCTTCGGTTTGAACGCGTTGCCAGAATGGTTCGGAATCGACTAATAAACCATCCATATCAAATATCGCGGCAGATAACATTGCCAACCTCGTTTTAAGGAAATAATCAATGTGAGGAACTTATTCGACGCATAAGCACCGATTTCGAACATAAAGTGGTACTGAGTGTTTAGAATACTTATCAACAAATACCTGCGCGATGAATGGTATGTTGATTGATAACGCCAGTAAAGCAAGAATTGTCATCGATCGCGGGTATCGCTGTCACGCCATGGCGAAGCATTAGCGCTAATGCTTCAGTACAAAGACTAGAAGCAGAGATGAGGATAGGATGAGACTGAACTAAAGTGTGCATTTTTACCCTGTGGCAACAACCTTTTGCAAAAGCTCTTCTTAAATCTCCATCGGTAAACACACCTAAAACGTGTTTACTATTATCTATTACCGCGATGAGGCCTAGTCCTGTTTGACACATGATAGCTATTGCGTCCTGTAACTCAGTGTCGGGAAGGCAAAATGCTTGCTGATGTTTTTCTTCAATTAAGTGTTCAATGCGTGTAATCAACCGGCTTCCTAATGCACCTGCAGGATGAGATAGGGCAAAATCGTGTTTATCAAACTGGCGTAGTGTCATCACAGTGAGTGCCAATGAATCCCCTAACAGTAACGTGTTCGTCGTGCTAGAAGTGGGAGCAAGTCCTAGTGGGCAGGCTTCTTGGTTTGTGTTGATATCAAGCGCTATATCACAGCTACGCGCTAACGGACTATTGAGATTGCCCGTTAGCGCGATAGTTGTAATCTTTTTCATTTCCATCAGCGTTTGTATTTTTTGTAGCTCATGACTGTTGCCCGAGTTCGAGATCATGATGACGACATCCTCTTGCCCAATCATGCCCAGATCACCATGAAGCGCCTCTGTTGGATGAATAAAGAAGGCTGGTGTGCCTGTAGACGCTAATGTTGCCGCAATTTTTTTGCCAATATGGCCCGATTTTCCTACGCCTGAGACTATGACCTTTCCTTTGCACTCTAAAAGAGATGTGATTGTTGCAACAAAAGAGATGTCTATAGAGGAATACAACCTCTTGGCTTGATTAATCTCTTGTTTTATATAGTTTTTACCTATTTCAATCACCTCTTTTTCTGTATAGATCATACTGATACACTTCTCCTAATACATGCCTAGATTTTTATTGTAAAAGCTCTTATTGAAATGTTCTAAACGTCTCAATGAGCAGATAATAGCGAGTTCATAGCTGTAACTAGTGCTAAAATAGACATTTATGTGATTCGTGTCACTAATTTATATGAAATAAAACTAAATTTCACTTTTATTTGGTGCTGAAATCCAACTTCAGCTTTTCATAATAAAAAACATCGTGAGGTTGGTCACGGCTTATCCACTTTTTGCTTTTAACTTTTCTTTCAAAGTGAAAATATGAGTGTGGTTAAACACAAAATCATAATGAAAGAGGTTGTTTATGGAGTGGATAATTCATGGTGCGGAATGGTTTATCGGGCTGTTTGAAAAGGGGGGAGAGGTTTTTTTAGGGATGGTCACAGGGATACTTCCCCTGCTCATTTCTCTACTTGTAGCAATGAACGCATTAATTCGGTTTGTTGGGCAAGAAAGAGTTGAGTGGCTAGCCCAAAGATGTGCAGGAAATCCAATTACACGTTATTTAGTGCTACCTGTCATTGGTACTTTTATTTTTTGTAATCCAATGACATTAAGTCTTGGCCGATTTTTACCAGAGCGTTATAAACCTTCCTACTATGCGGCGGCTTCTTATAGTTGTCATTCAATGAATGGATTATTTCCTCATGTTAACCCCGGAGAGCTGTTCGTCTATCTGGGTGTGGCAGGTGGTATCACAACACTAGGATTACCGCTTGGGCCTTTAGCTGTGAGCTATTTATTAGTGGGTATGTTCACTAATTTCTTCCGTGGTTGGGTAACTGATCTCACTACCTACTTTATTGAACGTCAACAAGGCGTACAACTCGATAGAAATGTGCATATTATCCAATAATGAAAAGGGGAATAAAGATGTCTAAATTACTGGTGATAGAAAAAGGCAGTAGTGGTTGGGGTGGCCCATTGAAGCTCCCTGTTCAAGAGGGTAAAAAGGTTCTGTATATCACTGGCGGATCTTGTCCTGAGATTGCACATAAAATATCAGAGGTGACTGGTTATGAGCTTGTAGATGGCTTTAAAACAAGTGTGCCAGAAGAAGAGATTGGCGTTGCGGTCATTGATTGCGGCGGCACACTGAGGTGTGGTCTTTATCCTAAAAAAAGAATACCTACAGTTAATATTCATTCTACGGGAAAAAGTGGTCCGCTAGCCCAGCATATTACTGAAGATATTTATGTTTCGGGTGTGACTCCTTCGGGAATAAAAGTTGTCAGTGCAGTAGGGGATGAATCTGTTGCTAAAGATAAAGCAAGTAATCACGTTGATAATGTAGAAGAAAAAGTATCAAGCACAGGAGGATCCTCTATTGATACTAATAAAAAATTGAGTCAGCAAAGTGATGGCCTTTTAGCACGGGTAGGCTTGGCGATGGGAGGTGTGATGTCGACATTCTTCCAAGCGGGGCGGGAAACCATTGATACCATTATCCAGACAATCCTTCCTTTTATGGCGTTTGTCGCGATGCTTATTGGCGTCATTATGGCATCAGGTTTCGGCGACTTAGTTGCTCATGGACTGACACCACTTGCACAAAACCCTTTGGGACTAGTGACGTTAGCATTGATCTGCTCTTTTCCTTTGCTTTCACCTTTCTTGGGTCCTGGCGCCGTTATTGCGCAAGTCATTGGCGTATTAGTAGGTACTCAGATTGGCATGGGAACCATTCCGCCTCACTTGGCATTACCCGCATTATTTGCGATTAACTCGCAAGCCGCTTGTGATTTTATCCCTGTGGGGTTAGGGCTTGCTGAAGCTGACCAAAAGACAGTGGAAATCGGCGTGCCGTCGGTTCTTTATTCACGGTTCCTAACCGGTGCGCCAACTGTATTGATTGCTTGGTTTGCCTCTATGTTTATTTATCAATAGTAGGAGGAGCGTATGTCAGCTTTATATCAAGTAAGAATAGAAAGTCTCGGCGAGTTTGCTAGCGACGCGTTAGAAGAGAATATGATGATTCTATTTTCTAACATTGCTCCCGAGGAAGTAAAAGACTATTGCTTTATTCATTGTCATGATCAATTGAAAGGTGAGATTAAACCAGGTAATACATTAAAGATTTCAGAACGCTCATTTTCTATCACAGCAGTGGGCGATGTTGTGAATAAAAACTTAAGTGAGTTAGGCCATATAACGATTCGCTTTGATGGTGAACATTCTGCAGAGTTTCCAGGTTGTGTACATGTCGAAGGTGATCGACCTGATAATATCGTATGTGGCGATGAAATTACATTTTATATTAACTAGAGTTATCTAGAGGTATTTATGAGTAAAGTAGCATTAGTTGTCGGTGGTGGCCAAACATTGGGTGAGTTTATTAGCCGAGGATTAGCCGATGATGGTTACCGTGTAATCGTTGCTGACTTAAATGAAAAGAACGCCATTAGTGTTAGCAAGGAAATTAACCAAGAGTATGGCGACGAAACTGCCTTTGGCATCGGTGTTGATGCGACCAATGAATCTAGCGTTAAAGAAATGGTCGAGCGAGTTGACTCCCTTGTCGGTCGCATTGATCTTTTAGTATATAATGCTGGTGTGGCAACCGCATCTAAGATTGATAGTTTTGAGTTTTCAGACTGGCAACTATCAATCAATGTTAATTTGACTGGGTATTTCTTGTGCGCAAGAGAAGTCTCTAAGATAATGATAAGAGAAGGCCGTGGTGGACGTATTATACAAATCAACTCTAAGTCAGGAAAGGTAGGGTCTAAGCACAATAGTGGATACTCTGCTGCCAAATTTGGTGGAGTTGGACTTACCCAGTCTTTAGCACTTGACTTAGCTGAACACGGTGTCACTGTTCACTCTTTAATGTTGGGTAATTTACTTAAAAGTCCAATGTTTCAGTCGCTTATTCCACAATATGCCAAAAAGCTGAATGTTGATGAGGCGGATGTCGAACAGATATATATCGATAAAGTGCCTTTGAAATCCGGTTGTGATTATCAAGATGTTCTAAATGTGCTTAAATTCTATGCCAGTGATGAAGCTTCCTATTGCACGGGGCAATCCATTAACATAACTGGTGGACAAGTTATGTTTTAATTTGATGATTTTAAAAGTAAAGGGGTGGAAGGCCCCTTTACTTTAAGGAGCGTTATGGATACTACTTGGTCGATGATTTATGTGGCGATAGTCGCATGGGGACTTCAAATTAGTTTTGGCTATTTTCAAGTAAGAGCGTTTAACCAAATATTAAGGGAATTGTCTCGAAAAGGAAGTGTTAGAATTGGACGGACGAAAAGTCGATGGAAGCCTAGAACGGTCGTTGTTCTCGTGACAGGCGACGATGAAAAGATTGTTGATTTTGCTTACATGAGTGGCGTTTCAATTTTCTCTCGCCCAAAGCGTAAACCGTGTCTTATCGGCCAGCCTCTTCCTTTATCAAACAACGTGTTATCGCAACTAAGCTCGCCGCTTCAAGAGGCGATAAGTGTCGCAAATTGCGAAAATCCTTAGATGATTCGATTTTTACATCTTTCATTCTGAAAGCTATGTGTTTACAGTAGTAAGTATCTCAAAAGGTGGATGATGTAATGAATTTGGATAAAAGAAGAGAGAGATTGCTAGAATTTCTCAAGGCTAATGGTAAAACGTCAGTCAATCAACTCGCGTCTACGTTTGACACCTCGGGCGCAACAATCAGGAGTGATCTCCGATCGTTGGAAGAAGACGGCTTGGTGATTCGCCGCTATGGCGCGGCTGAAGCTGCAACATTTCCTCACAGCAATGAGGATTGGCCGATGGATATCAAGCAAACCTTAAACCTTGAGCATAAGTCTCTTATTGCGCAGACCGCGTCGGGACTGGTACAGGATGGGGAGTCTATTATCCTTGACTGTGGTAGCACCACATTACAAATGGTAAGCCATCTTCAACATGTTTTAGAGCTCACGATCATGACAAATAGCATTCACATTGTGAACGCTATCGCTGAACTTGAATCGCAGCATACTGTTTTGATGCCAGGAGGAACATATCGGCACAAATCAGCCTCGTTCCACGGTGCTCTCGCAGAGCAGGCATTCCAGAAATTTTCGTTTGATAAACTATTTATTGGCGCTGATGGTTTCGATCTTACTCAAGGTACCACGACATATAATGAAGCCTACCAAGTGAGCCAGGCTATGTGTCAGGCAGCAGGGACCATCATTGTTGTTACTGATTCGAGTAAGTTTGGTCGACGTAGCCCTAATGTGGTTGTACCGATCAACCAAATAGACGTGCTGATCACGGATGCTGGCATCGATCCGGAGCATGTTAAAACGTTGACACAGCAGGGCATAGACATACGCATTGTTTAGTTGAGTTACCTAAAGGGAAGTAACGTTTACTATAAACCTCAACCTATTGGCTTCCTAAAAATAGCTTATCTAGCAACTGCTCTGTTTTCGTTAAATAAGGGCCGCCGAATAGGTTTACGTGGTTGAGTACATGATAAAGGTTATAAATGTCTTTACGCTGTTGGTAGCCCTCATCTAACGGCCATTCGGCGTGATAGCCATTGTAGAAACTTTCAGGGAAGCCGCCGAACAGCTCAGTCAGTGCGATATCGGTTTCACGGTCGCCCCAGTAACTGGCAGGGTCGAACACGACTGGGCCGTTCACTGATAATCCGGCATTACCATGCCACAAATCACCGTGTAGCAGAGATGGCTTGGGAGTGTGGCCCGCTAAAGCGAGTTTTACCCCTTGAATGATGGCTTCGATGTCGCCGAAATGGAGGCCTTTTTCGGCAGCAAGTTGCAACTGCCAGCCAATCCGTTGCTCAGCAAAAAACTGACACCATTTGCGGTGCCAGCAGTTACGCTGCTCCGTCATGCCGATGTAGTTATCATCATCAAACCCATATTCAACCTGTTCGCCCCAACGGTGATGGCGAGCGAGGTGTTGGCCCAGTAGATAGGCTTGGGTGTCATCGAGAGGTTTAATCGGGAGATAACTTAATACTAATGCCGCTTGATCTTTCACTGGGCCAACATAATGGACCTGTGGCACTTGTATTTGTTCACTGATAGCCAGTTGTCGCAGTGCTTCTGCTTCGGCCTCAAAAACGGGTAGGCATTCGCGTTCATTAATTTTAACGAAGAACCGCTGTGCTTTATCGTCACTGACACAATAAGCGTCGTGAATATCACCGCCAGAAACCGGCGTTTTCTCTGTGATTTCAAAATCAATATTGAGTTGATCTGAAAGGTGAACCGACAGTGCATGCCACATAAGCGACTCCGTTACATCGAGGTCAGGGGGAAGTAACAGCGATTGGTTATATATTAGCCTATTATTTCGCCCAATATCTGTGGAGATGGCGACACTTTATATAAAAAACGACCCAAATCCTTAGTTATGCGTGTGTTAACACGATTCGTTAGGACAGGGCCGTTTCACTCATGGTTAGATTATGTAGATAACGCGCAAATCATTGATGCAAACTTGGCAACGCGCCAGCAGGCATCAGACGATTGTAGGTGCCTGTTTGGAGGAGTGCATTTGCTTTTTCAATATCAGGGGCAAAGTAACGGTCCTTGTCGTAAAAAGGCACGACGCCACGTAGCTCCGCCTTCGCCTGCTCCAATTTCTCTGAGCTTTTCAGCGGTGCTCGGAAGTCGATACCTTGGCAAGCAGAAAGCAACTCAACGGCGAGGATCCCACGTGTATTACTGCTCATGTCTTTGAGGCGACGGGCGGCAAAGGTAGCCATAGATACATGATCTTCTTGGTTGGCCGATGTGGGCAAGCTGTCAATCGAGGCTGGGTGCGCTAAGGTTTTGTTTTCGCTTGCGAGCGCGGCGGCGGTGACTTGCGCGATCATAAAGCCCGAGTTAACGCCACCATTGTTAACCAAAAATGCAGGCAGCTTGCTGAGATTGCTATCGATAAGTAGGGCCATACGACGTTCAGATAAGCTGCCAATCTCGGCAATGGCTAACGCGAGGTTATCCGCTGCCATCGCCACCGGCTCAGCATGGAAATTGCCCCCAGAGAGGATGTCACCATCTTCTGGGAAAACCAAAGGATTATCAGATACTGCATTGGCTTCGGTGGTCAATACGTCGGCAGCGTGGCGAATTTGCTGTAAACACGCGCCCATCACTTGCGGCTGACAGCGTAGCGAGTATGGGTCTTGTACTTTTTCACAGTTTTGGTGGCTATCGCCAATTTCACTGGTTTCACCCAGTAGATGACGAT